>JANXUW010000191.1 GCA_025351985.1 Pseudolysobacter sp. | reverse complement strand
ATCAAGAACTGGATTCCAGCCTGCGCTGGAATGACGGCATTTTTCGCGCATTGCTGCGACGAGTCGATCGAAGCACACTTGGCGAATGCAACCCGCACCGGCGTTCTGCGCATGCGTGAGATCCTGATCGCCGATGATCATCCGCTGTTCCGCGACGCCCTCAAGCGTGCGGTCAAGCAGGCGTTGCCCGATGCGGTTTTGCTCGAAGCCGATACCGTGCCGAGTTTGCTCACGCTGATCGAAGCGCATGCCGATGCGGATCTCCTGCTGCTCGACTTGCACATGCCCGGCGCACGCGGATTTTCCGCGCTCGCGCATATCCGCGGACAGCATCCCGGTCTGCCGATCGTCGTGGTTTCGGCGCACGAAGAAAGCGCGGTGATCCAGCGCGCGGTGGCGCACGGCGCATCGGGCTACATTCCGAAATCCGCGCCGGTCGAAGGCATCGTCAGCGCAGTGCGCGCGATTCTCGACGGCGATGTCTGGCTACCGTTGAACCTCACGCCGAGCGATGCTGCACTCAAACCCGACGAAGCGGCGATTGCCGCGCGTGTCGCCGAACTCACGCCGCAACAATTCCGCGTGCTCGGCATGCTCAGCGAAGGTCTGCTGAACAAGCAGATCGCGTTCGAGCTGCAGGTATCCGAAGCCACGGTCAAGGCGCACATGACCGCGATCATGCGCAAGCTCGGCGTCAGCAATCGCACCCAGGTGGTGTTGCTGATCGGCAAACTGACCTTCGACGGCCGTGCCGCGCCGGTCCCTGAGGGTGAAGATATATTGCTGGCGGATTGAGTCGGCAGAGCCGAATGCACACCCGATTATTGAGCTAGCCGACCGCAGCCTGCTGCGTGCGCGCATGGCGTCCAAGCTGCGCGATCAACGCGCGCAGCGCCGCGGGTTTCACGGGTTTGCGCAGCAACGCATAACCGAGTTCGCGCGCGCGGGATTTCAGTTCGGTGCTGTTGTCGGCGGTGATCAATGCGCCGGGCGGCGGTGCTGCCAGATGCGCACGGATCACCGCGAGCGCGTCGAGACCGGTGCCGTTTTCATCGAGATGATAATCGGCCAGGATCATGTCGGGCCGGCGCAATGTGGCCGCCGCGAGCGCCTCCTCGACGTTGCTCGCGAGGTCGCAGCTGATGCCCCAGCGCGTGAGCAACGCCGCCATGCCTTCGAGAATGGTGTGATCGTTGTCGATGCACAAGACGTGTGCGGTGAGGCCGAAGCCGGTGGTTTCCGGGCGCTTGCGCACGTGGCTCACGCTGGCCGCATTGAACGGCGCGAGCGGCAGACGCAGACTGAAAACGCTGCCGCGCTCGGGCCACGAACGCAGATCCAGCGTGTGCCCGAGCAGACGCGCCATGCGTTCGCAAATCGCGAGGCCGAGGCCGAGTCCTTTTTCGCCCCACGGTGACGCTTGTTTGCCACGCTGGAATTCATCGAAGATCGCCGCGCGCTGCTCTGGTGCCACGCCGGGGCCGGTATCCCAGACTTCGATACGCACGTTTTCGCCATCGCGCCGCGCGCCAAGCAACACCGTGCCTACACGCGTGTAGCGCAACGCATTCGAGACGAAATTCTGCACGATCCGGCGCAGCAACTGCGCGTCGCTGCGCACATGCAAACGCGTCGGCACCACGCGCAGATGGAGGCCGCGCGTATTTGCGACGACCGCGAATTGATCCTTGATTGAGCCGAACAATTCGCCGAGCGCGACCACGCTGATCTCGGGTTGATAACCGCCCGCGTCGAGACGCGAAGCTTCGAGCAGCGACTCGATCAGATCTTCGGCGGCCTTGAACGCGGTGTCGATGCGTTGCGCCAAGGTGCTCGATTCGGCATCGAGTCCGGGCTGATGACGCAACGCCGAGGTGAACAGGCGCGCCGCGTTCAACGGCTGCAAAAGATCGTGGCTCGCCGCCGCGAGGAAACGCGTCTTCGACTGGTTTGCGGCTTGCGCCTGCTGCATCGCCTCGTGTTGCGCACCGAGTGCGGCGGAGAGTTCTTGAGTGCGCTGATCGACGCGCTGCTCGAGATTTTCGTTGGCTTCGCGCAATCCGTTTTCGGCATGTTTGTACGCAGTAATGTCGGTGTAGGTGGTGACGAATCCGCCCGCCGGCAGCGGCCGGCCGCGCATCTCGATGATGCTGCCATCGGTGCGCACGCGCTCGAAAACATACGGCGATCCCTGGCGCATGTAGTCGATACGCTTGATCACGTGACGATCGATATCACCCGGCCCGCATTCGCCGCGCTCGGCGTTGTAGCGAATCAGGTCGGCCACCGAGCGACCGATATGCACCATGCCATCGGGATAACCGAACATTTCGAGATAGCGCCGATTCCACGCGACAAGGCGCATTTCGACATCGACCACGCTGATACCTTGCGCAATGTTTTCCAGCGTCGATGACAACAACGCGCGATTGAAACGCAGCTCTTGCGACGCTTCGTCGAGCAGTGCGACAGCTTCGGACAAATCCATGCCGCTGCCGCGCAACGCGCTGGTCAGCATGCGTCGCGCCGACGCCGCACCGATCGCGCCCGCAAGCAGGCGCTCGGTGAATTGCAGCAGATTTCTGTCGGCGGCCGCGTGCAGATTGATGGCCTGTCCGCTGAGTTCGCGATACTCGTCGAATGCGCGCGCGACGCTGCGTTCGCCGACGATACGGCTCGCGATCGCGCGCAAATCTTCGACACGCACACGACCCGGCCATTCGCTCACGCTGGCGAGCGGTCGATGCTGTTCGGGTTCGAGGAAAGGCGCCGCGTGCAGGCGCTCCTGCACGCTCGGGCGAAACCGCAGCGAGACAAAAATGTACGCCGCAATATTCGCCAGCAACGACCAGAATGTGCCGTGCGTGAGCGGATCCCAGCCCTGCAATTGGAACAGCGCATGCGGCCGCAGCCAGCTGATGCCGAACGGGCCGGCGCTGATCCAATCCGGCGGCAACCAGCCAGCGCTGGAAAGATTTGGTAGCAGCAAGGTATAGATCCAGATCGCAAAACCGGCGAGCAAACCCGATAAAGCGCCGATCCGACTCGCGCCGCGCCAGTACAATCCACCGATGATCGCCGGTGCGAATTGCGCGACCGCGGCAAACGACAACAGGCCGATCGACGCGAGATTCTGATCACGCGTACTGGCGCGGTAGTAGGCGTACGCGAGCAGCGCCAGCATGAAGATGGTGATGCGCCGCACCGCGAGCACAACGCCACTCAGATCGTCGCGATGCTCCAGTCGGAACGCGCGCACGCGCAGCAGCGCGGGCATGATCAGATCGTTGCTGACCATCGTCGACAATGCCACGCTGGCGACGATCACCATGCCGGTGGCGGCAGAAAAACCGCCGACGTATGCGAGCACGGCCAGCCACAATTTGCCTTGCGCCAGCGGCAGCCACAGCACCGATACATCGGCCGGCAGCGCGGCGCCACGCGCAGCCTGGGTGCCGGCGGCGACGATCGGCAAAACAAACAGACTCACCAGCAACAGATAGGCCTGAAAGATCCAGCGTGCATGGCGCAGATCCTCCGGATTTTCGCACTCGACCACACCGACCTGAAATTGCCGCGTCAGGCAAAACGTCGCGGCGAAAGCGAGCAAGGTCTGCGCGAAAAATCCCGACGGCAAACCGCGCGTCTGCAGTTCAGCCAACGGCAATGCAATCGCCGCGTTGATACCGCTGCTGCTGAGCGCGTAGATACCGACCGCGACAAACGCGATTAACTTGATTACGGATTCCGCGGCGATCGCCAGCATCATGCCGTGGTGATGTTCTGTCGCATCGATCCGGCGCGTGCCGAACAGGATCGCAAACGCCGCGAGCAACAAGGCGATGTAGAACGCGCTGTCGCGAAATACCGGCACGCGCGCCATTTGCAGCGAACCTTCGCTGAGCACGCTGATGCTCATCGCCACGGCCTTGAATTGCAGTGCAAGATACGGCACCGCGGCCGTGATCGCGATCAAGGTGACGAGAGCGGCAAGGCCGTGCGATTTGCCGTAACGCGAGGCAATGAAATCGGCAATCGAGGTGATGTTCTGCTGCTTGCCGACCAGCACGAGTTTTCGCATCAGGCCGATGCCGAAGACAAACAGCAGCAATGGTCCGAGATAGATCGGCAGATACGCGAGCCCGCCATTGATCGCGCTACCGACCGCGCCGTAAAACGTCCACGACGAGCAATACACCGCCAGCGCGAGGCTGTAGACAATCGGCCGCAGCCAGCGACGCGATGGATACAGCGGATATTTGTCGCCGTAATACGCCAGCCCGAACAGCAGCCCGACGTAGCACACGGAGACCAGCAACAAGGCCCAGCCGGCGATCAACGGTATTATCCTTTCGATGGGTTCATGCGAAACATTGTATCGCTGCGTGCACGCGACGGCGCCACGACTTTAGTGCGCCATCGACCACCCAGCGCCGATTCGACTTGACCATCGTCGCGCCAGCCGCAAGCATGACGGCATGTTAGTCCTCGACTCCACCGCGTTTTGTATCGTCGATCAAGCGCCGGCCATCGACGAGCAGACGATCCACGTCTGGTTTGGCGATCATGTG
>JANXUW010000180.1 GCA_025351985.1 Pseudolysobacter sp. | reverse complement strand
GAGCAACTTGTGCCGCTGATCGGCAGCAACGATCTGCTGATTCTCGATTGCCGCCACGACCTTGTCGATCTTTCGCGCGGCGAGCGTGCTTATATGCAAGGCCATATTCCGGGCGCGCAGTATGCCGATCTGAATCGCGATCTCTCCGATCTTTCCAAGCCAGGCTTGGGGCGTCATCCGCTGCCCGATGCATCGACATTTGCCGCGACCCTGGCACGCTGGGGCTATCGTTCGCAGCAGCAGGTGGTGGTTTACGACGATGCCGGTGGCGCGATCGCGGCGCGTGCGTGGTGGATGTTGCGCCTGATCGGACACGATGCCGTGGCGGTGCTCGATGGTGGTTTGCCGGCGTGGCTGGCAGAAGGGTTTGGCGTGGACAGCGAGGTACCGCAGCCCGAGCCGACCCGCGTGGTTGCCCATGTCGCGACAAGTGAAATTGTATACTTTGATGAATTGTCGCAAAAGTTGCAAAGTGAAAATGTGGTGCTGCTTGATGCGCGTGGCGCACCACGTTTCCGGGGGGATGTCGAACCGCTGGATACTATCGCAGGACATATTCCGGGCGCGATCAATCGGCCGTTTTCCTCAAACCTTGCCGCCGATGGCGGTTTCAAATCCGCCACATTTTTGCGAGAGGAATTCTCGGCGCTGCTCGGTGTCCATGCCGCGAAAACGCTGATTCACAGCTGCGGCTCCGGTGTCACGGCATGTCATAACTTGCTCGCGATGGAACACGCCGGCCTGGCCGGCTCGCGCGTGTTCGCGCCGTCGTGGAGTGGCTGGATCAGCGATCCTGTTCGACCAGTAACACGGGGCGAATAACATGCCGCGTTTATGCGGTGTCGATTTCGACTGAAGTACTGACGCCGCAAAACAAACGTCGGCACTTTCTAGCTTTTCGGTGCTTTGAGTCGCGCCACCAGGCTCTTCAAAACGGTCTGCGATTCTTCCGCAAACCAGCCATCGACAAAACCTCCGAGCGGCAATTTGTCGGGATCGGAAAATGCCGCGATCAAATCCGCGCGCGCGATCTTGCGTGTCGCCGCCTGTGCCTGCGGTGGTAATTTTAGCAACTCGCGCAGCCACGACAATGCGTGCGGCACGACGGTATCGATGTCGATGAGTTCGTCGACCATGCCGATACGCAGGGCCTCTGCCGCGTCGATCATCGCACCCGCCACCAGCAGTCGTTCGGCGCGATAGGCACCGATCAGACGACGCAGCGCCAGCTGGATATTTTCGGGCACGAACAAGCCGACCTGCACTTCGTTCAAGCCGATCTTGAACGCGCCTCTGGCCATGATGCGGTAATCGCAGAAAATGCTGATGACGGCGCCTCCGGCCGGACTGTGGCCCGTGATCGCGGCGACGCTCGGAATCGGCGAGCATGCCAGTGCCGCGGTCAAACCGAAAAAATCCTGCCAGGTTGTGGTGAGTTGTTCGCGATCCAGCGCGAGCAAGGCGGGTACGTCGAGGCCGGCGCTGAACATGCCCGGACTACCCGAAATCACGATGCCGCGCGCGCCATTCTGTGGCGCTTGCTCGACCGCGATGCGCAACGCGCGAATCAGCTCGGGATTCAGCGCATTGACCGGCGGACGCTGCAAGCGCAGTTCGTGGATTTGATCGTGTTTGATGATTTCCAGCATGGCAATATTCTCTTGGTCTTGCATTGAAAGTGTGAGCTCGCGCGTCGCACCAATCCTCAAACATTCATGGACACGAATCGATCACTCGCTTCCATCATACCGAAGTGCGCTGGCGATGCGCGCGTAATTGCATCATCAAGCATGAGTACGTTGGGCGATCAACAGCGAGGTCATGGAAATGGCGCTGAGCACTTCATCGTTGAAAAAAATGACTTCATCCTCGTCGCGTTGCAGGCCGAGTGTGTACAGCAGTGGCAAATAGTGCTCGGCGCTATTGATGGCCAGCGCGGCGTCCGCGCCCAGCGCGAGGTAATCGCACAACGTCGCGTGCGAACGCTGCGCGATATGCGCATTCGCGAGGTCGCGGAATCGCCGGGCCCACGCCAGCGGCGCGACGTCGTGGAAACGGAACAGCGACAAGTTGTGCACGATATTGCCGCTGGCGATGATCAGCACGCCTTCGTCGCGCAGCGGCATCAATGCCTGCGCCAGCCGATAGTGATCCGCGCCGTTTTTGCGCCGATCCAGGCTGAGCTGCAGCACCGGAATATCGGCTTTCGGATACATCGCACAGAGCACGCTCCACGCGCCGTGATCGAGGCCGCGTGTGGGATCGACCTCGGCGCGTTCGAACGCCAGCAGATCGGCAATGCGTCGCGCTAGGGCGGGATCGCCGGGCGCTGGATAACGCACATCGAACAACGCCTGCGGGAAACCATAAAAATCGTAAATGGTTTCGGGCTGCTGACTGCCCGTGACAAAAACGCCCGGTGTCTGCCAATGCGCCGAAATGCAAAGTATCGCGCGCGGCCGCGGCAGTTGCTGGCCGAGTTCGCGCCAACTGCGATGAAATGCATTGTCCTCGATGGCGTTCATTGGTGAGCCGTGACCGACGAACAGCACCGGCATCGTTGTGGAAATAGTCATGGTGAAATCAATCCTTGCGAGTAACTTGGTACCGGCGGGTCGACAAGCGATAGTGCGATAATTTCGATTGTCGTATCGGAGCGATCTTGAACCGACCACGACCGATCAATCAAGGCACCCCAAGGAAACAATGAGATTCGATATGCGATCCAATTCTCCGCGTGTGAGCGGTACCACTCGCAATAATCA
Organism: Pseudolysobacter sp.; assembly: GCA_025351985.1. Taxonomy (GTDB): domain Bacteria; phylum Pseudomonadota; class Gammaproteobacteria; order Xanthomonadales; family Rhodanobacteraceae; genus Pseudolysobacter. Next base: position 932 of record JANXUW010000180.1, on the reverse strand, counting down.
GGGCAATCGTTGCGCGCGGGCTTTTGCGTTATTGCTCGCGACAATGACAATACAGGCCAGTGCCACCGGTCATCTGTTGATTGAGCAAGCCTGGATCCGCGAAGCGCCGCCCGGCGCGATGATGCTGGCCGGTTATGCGGTATTGCGAAACGATGGTGATGCGGTGGTCGAAATCAGTGCAGCGCAGAGCAAGATTTTCGGTGATGTTTCGATCCACGAATCCGTGCTGGAAGATGGTGTATCGCGCATGCACGAACTGAAAGGATTGCAGATTGCGCCCGGCACTCACGTCGCGCTTGCACCCGGCGGAAAACATCTGATGTTGATGGATGCAAAAACGCCGATGGTCGCTGGCACGCCCGTCGAGCTCACGCTGATTATGGCCGATGGCCGCACGGCATCGGCAGTATTTATCGTGAGCGCCGACGCGCCATCGCCTGCGGCGCACTGAATCGAAATCAACGCCGCACGCAGTTCATGCGTACGGCGTGGAAGCCAATCACACCGCGGCTTTATTTCCTGCAGCCAGTACCGGTGCGAGAAAACGTCCGGTATGCGATTTCTTGTTTTTCGCAATCTGCTCCGGCGTACCTGTGGCGAGGATCAAACCGCCGCGATGGCCGCCTTCCGGGCCAAGATCGATCACCCAGTCGGCAGTCTTGATCACGTCGAGATTGTGCTCGATCACGACCACGGTATTGCCGGCGTCGCAAAGGCGATGCAGTACTTTCAGCAGTTGCTCGATGTCGTGGAAATGCAGGCCGGTGGTCGGCTCGTCGAGCAGGTACAGCGTCTGCCCGGTATCGCGACGCGAGAGTTCCTTCGACAGCTTCACGCGCTGCGCCTCGCCGCCGCTTAAGGTGGTCGCGGGCTGGCCGACCTGGATGTAGCCGAGGCCGACTTCCTGGAGCATGCGCATCTTGTCGCGGATG
>JANXUW010000174.1 GCA_025351985.1 Pseudolysobacter sp. | reverse complement strand
AATGGCAATCCCTCGGTGTACGCGTTGATCGTGGCGATCTCGACGTCGAACTCATTCATCATCGGCAGCGCCAATCCCGTGCTGATGATCATCGCCGGCCCCGGTGGTTATCGCGCACGCGATCTGATCCGCGTCGGCATTCCGCTGACCGTGCTGATGCTGGTGGTGTTGCTGGTCAGCGTGAATCTGATTTACGGATCACGTTGAGTTCCACGCGTGACTGTTAGTCTCTCGCCAAGGTGACCTCGCCGCTACGAATTTCGACGGCAACGGCCTGCAACGATTCACCGCGACACGGCCCCGAGACACATATTCCATCGGCGATTTTGAAACACGCGCCATGCGCCGTGCACACCAGCAGGCCATTGTCAAAAAGGAATTTCCCGGGCGACCAGTCGAGCCGCTGTCCGGCGTGCGGGCACGCATTTTCATACGCAAAGACCTGCTCGCCCTGACGCAACAGCAGCAATGAAATGGCCGCGACGCCCAACGGCTCCACGGCAATCGCACCGCCATCGAGAATGTCCTCCAGTCGACAAAGGGGTTCGGGATATTTCATCTACTGCAACCTCTGGCACTTGTGTGTGTCTGTATGTGTCACCACTATGACTTTGCCGGTAGCGAACAACTGCACATTCGATACGTGCCAGCCAAGTCGTTACCACCCCACAAGATTGTGCCACGCCAGGTGTGATTCGCATGTTGTATTTTCGACCGTTAGCCATTCCTCGCAATCCTCTGCTGCGGCTTGCACTGGCCGCGCTCGGCATCGCGCTGATGTTTTTTGTCTTGATGTTCGGGCTGGTGATCGGCGCCGTGCTGCTCGGACTCGGCGCAGTCGCATGGCTGGTGCGCCAGTTCACGCATGGCGCGACGGTAGGCCGCCCGGCGCCGGCGCCGGCATCCGCGCCATCGCCGGCGGCAGCGCCCGGCGTGATCGAGGGCGAATACGTGGTATTGCGAAAACGCGATGGCGCCGGCGAATAAAACGTTCGCTGGTTCAAAGGCGCCGTAACACTTCTGCATCACTGCCGGCCTCGGACATTGCTCCGGCCGAACTGGTTCCTTCCACTGCATGACGAGTGCGCTGTTGCAGGCAAGCGCCACTCGCTAGCATGCTCGCCCGGCAAATCCTTTCTGCAGTTATTCGTGATGGACAACACCTCCCCTGCCGTGACCGCGACGTCTGACGCAACCAGCGCGCTCGATACACGATCTTCCGCGCCGCCTGCGCCATCACACCGGCCGTGGATGGTGCCGCTCGCGCTGCTCGCGGTGTACGTGCTGTGGGGCTCGACCTATCTTGCGATCCGCTATGGTCTGGAAAGCTATCCGCCGTTCCTGATGGCGGGCATTCGTTTTGCGTTTGCCGGCAGCTTGATGTACGGCTTCCTGCGCTGGCGCGGATTCGTCGCGCCGACCTGGACCCAGTGGCGCAACTGCGCCGTGGTCGGCACTCTACTGCTGGCCGGCGGCAACGGCTTGGTGTGTTTCGCCGAACAGAGCGTTTCATCGGGACTGGCCGCCGTGATGGTGGCGAGCATGCCGTTGTTCGCGGCGGTATTTGCCGGCATGTACGGATCGTGGCCGCGCCGCGCCGAATGGATCGGCTTGCTGGTCGGTTTCGCCGGCGTGATCCTGCTGAGTTTCGGTGGCGAGTTGCGCGGCGCACCGCTCGGCGTATTGTCGCTGCTCGGCGCGGCGATGTGCTGGGCGTTCGGCTCGGTCTGGAGCAAACACCAGGATATGCCGCATCCGATGATCAACACTGCGGCGCAGATGTTGTGCGGTTCGGTCGTGCTCACCGTGCTCGGGCTGCTCGGTGGCGAACACTATCCCGCACACCCGACGCTGCGCGCCACGCTGGCGATCGGTTATCTGATCGTGGCCGGATCGATCCTCGGCTTCAGCGCCTACGTTTATCTGCTGCACAAGGTACGCCCCGCGCTGGCCACGAGTTACGCGTATATCAATCCGCCGATCGCGGTGCTGTTCGGCATGCTGGTCGCTGGCGAGCATGTGCATGCGCTGGATATCGTCGGCATGCTGGTCATCCTCACCGGGGTCGCGGTGATTACTCTGACCAAGAGCAAGGGAACCTCTGCTTAACCTACTGCGCTCGATAATATGCGCGCCGGCGGTGCTCGGACTGCGAAGGCAGGATGTTGAAGCGAACATTCGCGTAGCGAATGGCCCGGAGGGCGAGCTGCGGATGCAGCGAGTCATCCTCATTTACGACCAGTAAACTCCGGTTCCTGCGCTCCGGCGACGCGCAAATTCTCTTCGCTCGCTACGGTTAATCAGAGATTCCCAAGACCTGGTCATGCTGGCGGATCGACCAATGTAGTCTTGCCGACCGCGGTCGTGCAGGCACATCGTGCGTGCCGATGAATCGAAACGGGATTACACGCATGAGCACCGACAAGCAGGGCCTGCTCGAACGCGCCGCTGCGCACCGCGATCTGGGCTGAACGCTGGTTTCCCGATGCGTTTATTTTTGCCGCGATCGGCGTGATCATCGTCGCCGTCGCCGTCGCCGTCGCCGTCGCGGCGATGCTCGGCGGCGCGACACCTGCCGCGAGCGCGTTCGGCAAAGGTTTCTGGAGCCTGATTCCGTTCACGATGCAGATGGTATTCGTCGTCATCGGCGGGTATGTCGTGGCTTCATCGCCACCCGCGGTGCGGCTGATCGAATGGATGGCCAGACGTCCGAAAACCGGTCGCGGCGCGATCTGCCAGGTGGCCTTGTTCAGCATGCTCGCGACGTTGTTGAACTGGGATTTCAGCCTGATCTTCGGCGGCTTGCTGGTGCGTGCGCTGGCGCGACGCCGCGATCTGGACATGGATTATCGCGCGGTCGCCGCAGCGGCGTATCTGGGCCTCGGCGCGGTCTGGGCGATGGGCCTGAGTTCTTCGGCCGCGCAATTGCAAGCCAATCCGGCCAGCATTCCGGCGAGCCTGCTCAAGATCACGGGCGTGATTCCGTTCGGCGAAATCTTGTTCCTGTGGCAGTCGCTGGTGCTCACACTGGTGCTGCTGGTGGTGTCGATGCTGATCGCGTATTTCTCCGCGCCACGCGGCGCACGCGCGTTGTGCGCGAGCGATCTCGGCATTGATGTCGCACGATCGAGCACCGCGCGCGCGCCGGGCGACGTATTCGGCGCTGCTCGGATTCTTCGTGCCGTCCGGCGGCGGCAAGTGGGTGATCGAAGCGCCGTACGTGATGCAGGCCGCGAACGACCTGCAATATCACCTCGGCTGGTCGGTGCAGATCTACAACGCCGCCGAAGCGTTGCCGAATCTCATCAATCCGTTCTGGATGTTGCCGCTACTCGGCGTGCTCGGTTAGAAGGCGCGCGATATCGTCGGTTTCACTTTCCTGCAATTGGCCATCCATTTGCCGCTGGTGCTGTTCCTGCTGCGGGCGCTCGGCCAGACACTGACGTATCACGCGCCGGTGTTGCCGAGCTGATTCAGAGCTGCGACACGCGGGATTTGTCGCGCTCGACGCGATGAACAAATCCTGGTACCACCAAGTCATCACCAGCCCTGCAGCGCGAATACGCTGGGCAAGGCTGGTGACGGGTTACGCAGCTTCGCGCGGAGCTGTTTTTATTCAAGTCCATCGACGAATATCGTGTCGATCGGTATTGCTGTTCCGATTTCCGATGTATTGCCCGTGGCATTGGTTGCAGTCAGGCTTATGACGCCACCCCCCGATTGGCTCGGGACGGTAATGCTGGGCAGAGTGAATGCCCCGCGTCCGTTAGCCGCGACGGTCACATTGGCATGGCCGAGATAAACCTCAGCATGAGCGCGGCCAATGAGCGAGTTGGCCGAGCTGCTGTAATAAGCGTCGATTCGATAGGTGCCCGCATGCGAATCGAGTACCCCGCCCAATGTTCCGGGCCGATCGAGACCATTCGCACCCGTACCAGGACCGGTGTAGACAAGTTTTGTTGCTATCGGAAAGTTCTGCAGGCTATTCGGGCCGGTATCGTTATCTCCGCTATCGTTTGCATTGGCGCCGGCCGAGCCGCCAGTCGATATCAAATCAATGTCCATCACGTCGAATAGATCGTAATTGTCATAGACGAGATTGGCATTCACCGAGTTATTTACCGCCGCATCACCCTTGATCACTAATCCGCCGCCACTCATGAAGCGAATTGTATTAGCGGTGATCAAGCCGCCTTGGCCACCCGCGCCAATAATATTATTCGATCCATTGACCAGCACGCCTATCGCACTATTGGATACAGATAGTGGTCCATTTTGCGCAGTAATACCGATCTGGTTTTGCTGCATGACATTGCCGCCACCATTGATTAAAACATTGGCAATGGTGTTGCCGGCAATTCGGTTTTGATAGATACCGCAACCGGAGCCGCTGACATTGATACCGAAAGCACTGGCATTGGCAGTGATCCCGTCGGGTGCCAATCCGATCAGGTTATTGACTATTTCGCACTTGTCGGTCGAGCTCGCAACTGTGGCCTGAATATCAACGCCGTTGAAGCTCGCGCCACCAATCACATTACGATCCGCAGAATTTTGTCCACCCACGATCAAGCTACCTGCTGCATTGACGCCAATCGTGATCGTGCTGAGTCCAGCGCCGGCGAGCGCTATGCCATTGACCGTGCCGCCAAACTGATTGCCAGCGATCAAATGCCCGCTGCCGCCGAGGATCGATACGGGCTGGCTGATACCACCAAACCCCAAACCACGCAGCGTCAGCGCAACGCTGCTCGCCGCAGCGGCCGGCACGCGGAAACCTAGCGACAGACTGCCGCCATTCGTCGGCGTGATCAATACGCATATATTCGCGTTGAAGGCGACCGGATCGGTATTGCTCACCGACAGCGGCTGCGTGTAACCATTGATTACCATGGGCGCCGCGACATTCGGCAGCGGCGAACTCAACTTGATCACCGCCGGACAAATCGGCAGGTTGCTGCCGTTGCGAATATTGAACTGGATTGACTTGGCAATCGTCGGCGAGGAGTTTGCATCGAGCATCGCCTGGCGTAACGACCCGGCACCGCTATCAAGCACGTTAGTGACCGTTAATATGCTTTGATTATTATAGGCTGACTCATAAGCACCTCGATCCGGGGCGCTGCCAATGGGACGGAGATGGCCTTCGATATCGGTGGCGGGCTCGCCGCCCGGAGTTACTCCGGCGCCGCTGTTGATCGAGGGTGAAAGCGGGCTCGTTTGCAGGCGATAATTGCCGCCAACGGCATCAATCCAGCCAGGCGCCGCATTGATTTGATTTACGATGTCCAAATTGCCGCTGACGACTTGGCCGTGAAATACATCGTTGATGAAATCGGTCGGTGTGCCGGAGTTCGTGCCGATACTGAAAAGCGATTGCCCGCCACCCGAGTTCCACAAAATGCTGTTGTGAACAGTCACAACAGCAGAGCTGTCATTGTCATCGTCCACACAGAAATTATTGCCCCCCACCAGATCCGCAGTCATGTGGTTGATCCGCACAAAAGCTCCGCCCTGACTGAATATCTGCACGGCACAAACTGCGGGCGTGGCGATATTGTCGATCAACACATTGACCATCGTCACCGAGCCGTTGAAGGCCTCCATCCTGATGGGCTCCACTTGGGCATCGTTATAGGAAATATGCGTGAGCCGCACGCGGCTCAAATTGACGCTGCCTTCGTCATTCGAAAACGTGCCCAATTGCCCTGCTTGAATAAAGAGGGGGTTATTCATGTTGCTGATCGTCAAGCCATCGATGTTGATCTGCGCCTGGGTGGAGGCACTGAGCTGGCGCAGGACGAATCCATGTCCGAAACCAACGTTGATGACAGTGTTTGCGGCGTCGACTTGCCGCGAGGTGCAATTGGCGGCGTATCCGCCTTCGATGGTCGTTGGCTGCGAAAGATTTTCATAATCGATGCTCGCATCCATTACGTAGGTGCCCTGCACGATCTGGATGGTAAATGGCGATTGCTGCAGCTGCGCCAGCGCAAATGCGGTTTTGAGTCCCGCAACATTACTGACGCAGAACGAAGACGCGTGGGCTGGCGCAAGGCAACACAGCAGCGCCAACACGACGCCGGTGGGCAACAAGCGCTGCAGAATGGAAAATATCTTGGCGTACATCGAAGTTTCTCCCAGAAACTGATACGAGCGGATGCCCTGTACTGGATTACGGGATTTCTTGCAGAAGGGGACATGCGCCGCAGCCACCGCCATGCCCGACAGTGTTCAGGCGGCGCGACGTTGCCGCCGCGCCGCTTGCCGCATCAATTGCCGGATGGAATTTCCACGCCATCCTTGAAGATGCGATCGATCGGGTAACACGCACCAATCTCGGAAGTGTTGCCGTTGTAGTCGGTCGACGTAAGACTCACCGCCGCGTCCGGTTGCGTATTCGGCAAGGTCACCGGCATGGTGAAACTCACGTCGTTGTCCACCAGCGAGATACCCGTCGTCACGTTGCCCAGATACACCTGCGCGCTGCCGCGTCCGGCGC
>JANXUW010000158.1 GCA_025351985.1 Pseudolysobacter sp. | reverse complement strand
AATTTGCACGAGCTCACGCAGCACCTCGCTCTGTGCCAGCGCGGCATTGATCGCGACCGGGTCGGCATCGAGATCGAACATCCGCCGCACGCGTGTGCTGAGCATCGGCAACACGCTGGAGTTGGGAAATTGTATACAAAGCAGCAGCCCATTCTCGTCGCGCGCCGCCTGCACATCGAAACTGCCGATGACACCATCGTGCATGAAAACGCGCCGGTACGCGGCCGCATCCACCTGCTCGACGCCGGGGATCGCACGGCGTGCATAAAACGCGAGTTGCGCGGCAAAATCGTACGGTGGCCGATACGGCAATCGCAGTGTGAGTCCATCCGCCACGACGCCGGCCTCGCGTCGCACCACACGCGGCGGCAGGCGATACGCCGCCTGAAACGCCGCGTTGAAACGTCGCACGCTGGCGAAGCCCGATGCGAGCGCTATTTCCGTCACAGGCAACGCGGTTTCGCTGAGCAGTTTTTTTGCGAACAGCACACGTCGTGTGGCGGCGATCTCGAGCGGACTCGCACCGAGTTGTTCGACAAACAAACGTCGCAGATGCCGCTCGCCGACGCCAATGCGCGCTGCCAATGCGCCTACCGATGCACCGTCCAGCGCGCCATCCTCGATCAGGTGCAAAGCCTGGCGCACCAGTTCGCCACCGGCGCGATGCAGCGGTGATCCGGGCGCGGCCTCGGGCCGACAACGCAGACACGGACGGAACCCGGCCGACGCCGCCGCCGCGGCCGTCGCGTAATAACGGATGTGCTGCAGTTTCGGCGACGGCGCCGGGCAGACCGAGCGGCAATAGATCTTGGTGCTGGTCACGGCGGTATAAAACAGGCCATCGAAACGCGCATCACGGCTCATTCGCGCGCGTTCGCAAATCTGTGCATCAAGGACAAACGGCGGGGCTGGATGACTGGACATGCAACCATGCTACTCGTGATTCGCAGCGCCGACTCGCCGTTTTCGGCCATCAATGAAACTTGCAACTTTTGCCGGCCGGATGCAGTCTATGCGGTGTGCTAACCTATCTCCGCCACCGCACTCGGGCCCATTCCTGGCTGAGTTATCTGCTGATCCTGCCGCTGTTGCTGAGCAGTTTTGGCGCGCCTGCGACCACTCACGCATCGCTGGCGCATGTGTCGAAAAATACGGTGCATGCAACGCATTGTCAGCAAACTGCCGCGACATCCGCCGGTGAAAAGTCGGGCTTGTCCGAACAGGATTGCTGCAAGGATGGAACCTGCATCTGCACTTTTCTCACGCAGACCGTATTGGGCAATCCGGCAATCGCGCTCGGCGCATCGTTGCCGCTATCAGACGTTTTTGTACCACTTCAATCGCCGCCACTGCCGGCACTCGCCCTCGCCAATCTGTTACGCCCTCCGATCGCCTGATCGCAACGCTGCCGTATGACGCGGCAGCCAGACATCGGCGTGTCTGCTTTTCTTGCAGACGCTCATCTTCGTGATTTCTGACAGCCGTCATCGGCGCGCAGATCACGATCGACGGAGAGTTTTCCATGCAACGATTTTGCTTTCGCCTCGGCGCGGTTTCCGCTGCGCTGGGTTTACTCGCGGGTTGTGCGAGCCTGCCGCGCGGACAAGGCCTCGATGATATTCATGCGCTGGTCGAACAGCGCCACGGCAGCGCGCTGACCTGGAATACCGCGACTGCGGACGATGCGGACAATGCGGACAATGCGCTGAGTACGCTGCTGGCGCAGCCACTGACCGCCGATCATGCGGTTGCGATCGCGTTGTTGCACAACCCGCATTTGCAGGTTGAATTTGCGCGACTCGGCATCGCTCAGGCCGACGTGTTCGAGGCCAGCCGTATCGGCAATCCGACACTTTCGGTGGCCGCGCTCGACCCGCATCGCAATGGCGAAAAGACGCGTATCGATGCCGGATTCAGCGCGAGTTTCGCCGAGCTGTTGTTGTTGCCGTCGCGCCGGCGCCTTGCGCTCGGCGAATATGCGCGCAGCAAGGAACTGATCGGCAATGCGGTACTGAATCTGCTGTGCGATGTGCGCGCCGCATGGTTTACCGTCGTGAGTGCGCAGCAGGTGGCAAGCCTGCGCGAGACCGTGGCGAAGGTCGCTGCGACTTCGGCCGAACTCGCGGCGAAATTTCATGCCGCTGGCAACATCGCGATATTGGAACTGAAGCTGCAGCAAGCGGCGGCAACGCAGGCGCGACTCGCCGCGGCGCGAGCACGCGGCGATGCGATCCGCGCGCGATCCACGCTCAATCACTTGCTCGGTCTTTCCGGCGAGCAAATCCATTGGCAAGCCGATGCCGGTTTGCCGGCGCCGCTCGCCAGCGAGGATTCC
>JANXUW010000143.1 GCA_025351985.1 Pseudolysobacter sp. | reverse complement strand
GCCGATGGCCAGCCGGTCGGATCGCGCACGCTGGCGAAACATTCGGGGCTGGACGTGAGCGCGGCGACGATCCGCAACATCATGGCCGATCTCGAAGACATCGGTCTCGTCGCGGCGCCGCATACTTCGGCCGGGCGCGTGCCGACGGTGCAGGGGTATCGCGTTTTCGTTGATTCATTGCTCGAAATGCAGCCGTTGCTGGAGCCGGAATTCGAGCGACTCAAACGCGAATTGCCGGCGCATGCCGGCACGACCGATCTGGTCAATACGGCGTCGTCGTTGTTGTCGGCCATGACGCATTTTGTTGGCGTGGTGACCGTGCCGAAACGCGAGGAATTTCCGTTTCGGCAGATCGATTTTGTCGCGCTCGGCAGCAATCGTGTGTTGCTGATTCTGGTGTTTGCCGATAACCAGGTGCAAAACCGCGTGGTGACGACGCAACGCACGTATTCGGCTTCCGAACTGGAACAAACCGCGAATTATCTCAACAGCGAATTCGCCGGCATGCGGCTGTCGGATATCCGCATGCGTCTGCTGCGCGAAATGCACGAAGCCAGCGCGGCGCTGAATCGCATGATGAGTGCCAGCATGGAGATGGCGCAGAACGCGTTCGGCCCGGCGGATGCGCCGGCGGACATGGTATTGGCTGGGCAAAATAATCTGATCGGCCAGCAAGGCCTGTCGGATGTCGATCGACTACGCGAATTGTTCGAGGCGTTCCAGAGCAAGCGCGACTTGCTGCAGCTCATGGAAAACTGCACACGCGCCGAAGGTGTGCGCCTGTTCATCGGCGAGGAATCCGGCTACAGCGCGCTCGACGGCTGCAGCGTGGTCACCGCGCCGTATGGCACGCCCGGTCGCGTGCTTGGCGTGCTCGGTGTGATCGGGCCGACGCGCATGGCCTATCAGCGCGTGATTCCGGTGGTGCAGGCGACGGCACAACTGCTCTCCAGTGCCTTGAATCAGGCTTATCTGCCACAATAACCGGCTCGGCGTTATTGATTCGCCTTTATTGAAACTTGAAACGCGGGGCGTATGCCCTGCGCAGGTCTGACACGTTTGGAGTAACCATGGAAAATACTCATCCTCAACATCCCGATGCGACGCCCGATGGCGGTGCAGCGGCGGATGCGCAGGTGCTGGCGGATATCGATCAACTCACGCAGGCGCTCAGCGAATCCGAAAGCAAACTCGGCGAGATGCGCGACACCGTATTGCGCGAGCGCGCCGATCTCGACAACCAGCGCAAGCGTCTGGCGCGTGACCTGGAGCAGGCACGACGTTTTGCGAACGAGCGTTTGTTGTCCGACCTGCTGCCGGTTTGCGACAATCTGGAGCGCGGCCTGGCGGTGGAAAATGCCGATACCGCAACCTTGCGCGAAGGCATGGATCTCACACTCAAGGCGTTGCTGAAAGTAGCCGAGACGTATGGCCTCAAGCCGCTCAATCCGGTTGGCGAAACATTCAATCCGGAATTGCATCAGGCGGTATCCACCGTCGATGCGCCGCACCAGGCGCCGAACACCGTTGTCGCCGTATTTCAAAAGGGTTATGTGCTGAACGAACGCCTGCTGCGGCCGGCTTTGGTTACGGTCGCAAAAGCGCCTGACGCTTGAATTGAGTCGCAGCAAACCCCAGCTATCGCACAGTCTGGCCAGATAAGGCCAAAGAATCTCGGGAGTAAAGTTTCATGGCAAGATTATCGGTATCGATTTGGGCACCACCAATTCCTGCGTTGCCATCATTGAAGGCGGCGTCGCGCGTGTCATCGAAAACTCGGAAGGCGATCGCACCACGCCATCGATCGTTGCGTTCAAGGATAGCGAAGTCCTGGTCGGCGCCACCGCCAAGCGCCAGGCCGTGACCAATTCGAAGAATACCTTGTCGGCAGTGAAGCGCCTGATCGGGCGCAAGTTCGCCGAAAAAGAAGTGCAGAAAGACATCGGCTTCGTGCCGTACAAGATCGTGGCGGCCGATAACGGCGACGCTTGGGTCGAAGTCAACGGTCAGAAAATGGCGCCGCAGGAAATCTCGGCCAAAGTGCTGATGAAGATGAAGAAGACCGCCGAGGATTATCTCGGCGAGCCGGTTACCGAAGCAGTGATCACGGTGCCTGCCTACTTCAACGATGCGCAGCGCCAGGCGACCAAGGATGCCGGCCGTATTGCCGGTCTGGACGTCAAGCGCATCATCAACGAGCCGACCGCGGCGGCGTTGGCCTACGGTATCGACAAGAAAGGCGGCGATCGCAAGATCGCGGTGTATGACCTTGGCGGTGGTACGTTCGACGTCTCGATCATCGAGATCGCCGAAGTCGATGGCGAGAAGCAGTTCGAAGTGCTCGCGACGAATGGCGATACCTTTCTCGGCGGCGAAGATTTCGACAAGCGCCTGATCGATTATCTCGTGGAAGAATTCAAGAAGGATCAGGGCATCGATCTGAAGAACGATTCGCTCGCGTTGCAGCGCCTCAAGGACGGTGCCGAGCGCGCCAAGATCGAACTGTCTTCGGCGCATCAGACTGAAGTGAACCTGCCGTACATCACGGCGGATTCGAGCGGCCCGAAGCATCTCAACATCAAACTCACGCGCGCCAAACTCGAATCGCTGGTCGATGAATTGATCAAGGCGACGATTGGTCCGTGCCGCACCGCCATCACCGACGCCGGCCTGAAGGTTTCGGACGTCGATGAAGTAATCTTGGTCGGCGGCCAGACACGCATGCCCAAGGTGCAGGAAGCGGTCAAGGAATTCTTCGGCAAGGAACCGCGCAAGGACGTCAATCCCGATGAAGCCGTGGCTCTGGGTGCGGCGATCCAGGGCGGTGTGCTGGCCGGTGACGTCAAGGATGTGTTGCTGCTCGACGTCACGCCGCTGTCGCTTGGTATCGAAACCGCCGGTGGCGTGTTCACCAAACTGATCGAGAAGAACACGACGATCCCGACCAAGGCCGCGCAGACGTTCTCGACTGCGGACGACAATCAGAACGCGGTCACTGTGCATGTTCTGCAGGGCGAGCGCGAGCGGGCGAATGCGAACAAGTCGCTCGGCAAGTTCGACCTGTCGGGGATCGAATCGGCGCCGCGCGGCCAGCCGCAGATCGAAGTCGGTTTCGACATCGACGCCAACGGTATTTTGCACGTGTCGGCCAAGGACAAGAAAACCGGCAAGGAACAGCGCATCGAGATCAAGGGCAGTTCGGGTTTGTCCGAGGAAGAAATCCAGCGCATGGTGCGCGACGCCGAAGCCAATCGCGAAGACGACAAGCGTTTCCACGAACTCGTCGCCACGCGCAACAAGGCCGATGCTCTCGTGCACTCGACGCGCGCCGCGCTGAAAGAACACGGCGGCAAGGTGCCGGGTGAAATCGGTGCGATCGAAAAAGCGTTGTCGGATCTCGAAGGTGTGATGAAGGGCGACGATCAGGCCACGATCGAGGCGAAGACGGCCGCGCTCGAACAGGCCGCACAACCGCTTGCCGCCGCGGCATCGTCGGGCGGTCAGGGCGATGCGCACGAAGCGCAGCCCGGCGCCGCATCGGCGAAGAAAGAAGACGTCGTCGATGCCGAGTTCGAAGAAGTCAAAGACGACAAGAAAGGCTGATAGCGATTCAGGCGATACCAATGCAAGCGCCCCCAACGAGGGCGCTTGGGAACCTCTGATTAACCGTAGCGAGCGAAGAGAATTTGCGCGTCGCCGGAGCGCAGGAGCCGGAGTGTACCTATGAGTACATGAGGATTCCGAGCACCGCCGGCGTGCAAATTATCGAGCGCAGTAGGTTAATCAGAGGTTCCCATGCTTGTTTTTGAGGCACGGGGCGTATGGAAAAGGGACGACTGGAAGCATTCAGCGATGGCGTCATCGCCGTCATCATCACCATCATGGTGCTGGAATTGAAGGTGCCGCAACATGGCACCGACATCGCTGCGTTGCTGCCGTTGCTGCCGGTTTTTCTGAGCTATGTGCTGAGTTTCATTTACGTCGGCATTTACTGGAACAATCATCACCATCTGCTGGTAACTGCACGCAAGATCAACGGCCGCGTAATGTGGGCGAATCTGCACCTGTTGTTCTGGCTTTCGCTGATCCCGTTCGTTACCGGCTGGATGAGCGAAAATCATGGCGATGCAGTGCCAACGGCGCTGTATGGGTTTGTGCTGTTCATGGCGGCACTGGCATTTCCGATTTTGCTGCGTCAGCTGATTGTTTGTAACGGTCGGGATTCGGATCTGGCGCGTGCCGTCGGCAGCGATGTGAAGGGAAAAATTTCGTTGCTCGGTTATGCGCTCGGGATCGGCTTGGCGTTCGTCCATCCGTGGATTGCCGATGCGCTGTATGCCTTGGTGGCAATGATCTGGCTGGTACCCGACACGCGTATCGAAAAGGGTGTTTCTGAATGAACAAGCGTGATTATTACGAGATCCTGTGCGTCGAGCGCAGCGTCACCGATGGCGAGTTGAAAACCGCCTATCGCCGCATGGCGATGAAGTTTCATCCCGACCGTTGTCCGGACGATCCGGCCGCGCAGGAAAAATTCAAGGAAGCCAAGGAGGCCTACGAAATCCTCAGCGACGCGCAGAAACGCGCGTTGTACGATCAGCATGGACACGCCGCGTTTGAACACGGCACAGGCGGTCGTGGCGGTGGCGGATTTCAGGGCGACGTTGGCGAGATTTTTGGCGACATCTTCGGCGATATTTTCGGTGGCGGCGGTCGTGCGCGACAACAGCGCCGCGGCTCCGATCTGCGTTACGTGCTCGAAATCGATCTCGAAGAAGCCGTCTTTGGTGTGCAGAAGGAAATCGAAATTCCCACGCTCGCCAGTTGCGGCAAATGCAAAGGCAGCGGCTCGGAAGACGGCAAGGTCGATACCTGCAAAACCTGCCGCGGCCAGGGTCGCGTGCGCATGCAGCAGGGCATTTTTTCGCTGCAGCAGGCATGCCCGCATTGCGGCGGCAGCGGCAAGGCGATCACCAAACCGTGCAAGACCTGTCACGGCGAAGGCCGCGTGCAGGAAGAAAAAACATTGTCGGTAAAAATTCCGGCGGGCGTGGACAACGGCGATCGCATTCGTCTCACCGGCGAGGGCGAAGCGGGTCCATCCGGCGCGCCGGCGGGCGATCTTTTTGTCGAAGTCAGCGTGCGCCAGCACAAGATCTTCCAGCGCGAAGGCGACGACTTGTTTTGCGAAGCGCCGATCCGTTTTTCGCAAGCCGCACTCGGCAGCGAGCTGAATGTGCCGACGCTGGAAGGCGATACCGTGATCAAGATTCCGGCCGAAACCCAAACGGGCATGTTGTTCCGGTTGCGCGGCAAGGGCGTCAAGTCGGTACGCAGTTCGCGCACCGGCGATTTGATCTGCCGTGTCGTGGTCGAGACGCCGGTCAAGCTGACCAAACGCCAGCGCGAGTTGCTCGAAGAATTCGAATCGAGTTTCGCCGACAGTCCGGGCGGCACACACACGCCGCGCGCGAGTTCGTTCGTCGATGGCGTCAAGGAATTCTGGAACCGCATGACCGGTTGAGTTCTTCCGCGCACGCGGAAACTCGATCGGTTCCCGAACGCGCACGAATAACGCATCATGGCGTCTTCGGCGCGTAGTGGCGATCAGCAAGGAAACAGCAATGACCGATCCGATCAGAGTTGCCGTGTTTGGCGCATCCGGACGCATGGGCCTGGCCGTGATGCGCGCAGCCGTCGCGACGCCGCATATGCAACTGGTCGCCGCGCTGGTGCGCGATCATTCCGCGAACGCCGATGCGATCGTATCGAGTTTGCATGGCAGCGTCGCAGCATCGCTGCGTTTCTCCGAATCACTCGATGTCACCACCGATGTGCTGATCGATTTCAGCGCGGCGAGTGCGTTCGATCAAGCGCTCACCATTGCACTGGAGCGCAAGATTGCGCTGGTCAGCGGCACCACCGGCTTGAGTGAAACGCAATACCTTGCCGTGCGTGCGGCCGCGCGGGAAATTCCGGTTTTATGGGCATCGAATTTCAGCCTCGGCATCGCCATGCTCACGCGCCTCGCGCGTGACGCGGCCACGGCGCTGGCCGATTGGGATTGCGAAATCAGCGAAGCACATCATCGTCACAAACAGGACGCACCATCGGGCACCGCATTGAGTATCGGCGAAGCGATTGCGCACGCGCGCGGCACCACGCTGAACGATTTAGCGTTGTATGCACGTACTGCAAAATCGGGCGCAGGCAAGGCCGGCGAGATCGGATTTTCGGTCGTGCGCGGTGGCGATATCGTCGGCGAACACACCGTGTTTTTGATCGGCGATGGCGAGCGTATCGAGCTCACTCATCGCGCGCAGAGCCGAGATATTTTTGCTACTGGTGCGGTGCGCGCCGCCGCTTGGCTGGCGGCGCGTCCGGCAGGATTTTACACCATAGAAAACATGCTTGGATTGAGCGACTGAGTTTTGCGCTCCGTGCGCGCAGTCAGTCCAGATGACCCGCGTTGTTCTTGCGCTTCGCACCCCAGCGCCGGTCCAGCGCGCCGAACAATTTCTTGAACAAGCGCGAGAACTTTCCACGCTGGGTCTTGCGCAGTTTTTCGTCTTCGCTGGTCAGCCACGCCACCTGGATGACGCGTCGTTCGCCTTCGAACGGCAAATGGCCGTGGTATGAATTCTCGGCACGTTTGAACACCACGAAATTGCCGTAGACCGGTTTTACTTCGGGCGTGACCAACGCATCGATATCGTCTTTTTTTGCGAGAAAACGCAGGCAGCCATCGCTGGTATCCGGCCATGATTCGTTGAGATAAAGCAGGGCCGTTGCAATCTTCGATTTGCTGTCGGTGTGGATCGTGCCGTGGCGTTTGTTGAGCGCGCGGCACAAGGTCACCAATGTCGGGAACTGGCCGAGATTCTCGATGCCGAGCTTCGCCCCGATGCTGCTGGCAATTGCCGGATCGATCAACTCGGCCACCAGTTGCTGCACCGACGGACCGCAATCCTTCGCCTCATACGGGAAAAATCCGGCACTCGGATACCGCGGAAAATCCCGATCAAGTTCGCTCGCCGCCG
>JANXUW010000215.1 GCA_025351985.1 Pseudolysobacter sp. | reverse complement strand
CGCCGGCGGTCGCGTCGTGATCGAGCTGTCGGCGGCATACGCGCCCAAACACGCCGTCAATATCAGGGCATTGGTGCGCGAAAAATACTTCGACGGCCTCGCGATTCTGCGCGTGCAGGACAACTACGTCGTGCAGTGGGGCGATCCCGAATCGGATGACAAAACCAAACAGCGGGGCATCAAGAACGCACAGCGCACGCTGGCGCCGGAGTTCACGCGCAAGATCAGCGCGGACTTGCCATTTACGCGTCTGCCGGATGTTGATGGTTACGCGCCGCAAGTCGGATTCTCGAACGGCTTTCCGGTCGGGCGCGATCCGAAAACCGGCGATACCTGGTTAACGCATTGCTACGGCATGGTCGGGGTTGGTCGCGACAACGAGGTCGAAAGCGGCAGCGGTAGCGAGTTGTACGTCGTGATCGGCAACGCGCCGCGTCATCTCGATCGCAACATCGCCGTGGTCGGGCGTGTGGTGCAGGGCATCGAATTGTTGTCGAGCCTGCCGCGTGGCACCGGTGCGCTTGGATTTTACGAGAAACCCGAGCAACGCATCGCGATCAAATCGGTACGACTCGCCGCCGACGTGCCGGCCGCCGAACGCAGCCAACTCGAAGTCATGCGCACAGATACAGCCACCTTCACCGCGTTGGTCGAATCGCGCCGCAATCGCCACGACGAGTGGTACAAGGTGCCAGCCGGTTATGTCGAGTTGTGCAATGTGCCGATCGTGGTGCGGCCAATTCCGGCTGCAACAAAATAGCTATCGTCGATCCGCTATCGACACGATAAAAGTTACAGCAAACCGGCCTGCGCGCGTTCCGGCAACAGCCCGCGCAGTTCGATGTCGGTGAGGTTGCGCCACTGTCCGATACGCAGTTTGCCGAGTTGCACGTTGACGATGCGCACGCGTTGCAGTTGCCGCACTTCGTAGCCGAACACTTCGCACATCTTGCGGATCTGCCGGTTCAGACCTTGCGTCAGGATGATGCGGAAACCGAATTTGCCGAGGCGGCTGATCTTGCACGGTTTGGTCGTCACATTGTCGATGCGCACGCCGTTGGCCATGCCGACGATAAACGCCTCGCTGATCGCCTTGTCGACCGAGACCAGATATTCCTTTTCGTGATTGTTTTCCGCGCGCAGGATGTCGTTGACGATATCGCCGTTGTTGGTCAGCAGGATCAGGCCTTCGGATTCCTTGTCGAGCCGCCCGATCGGAAAAATCCGTTCGGCATGGCCGACAAAATCGACGATGTTGCCCTTGATATGCGCCTCGGTCGTGCACGTGATGCCGATCGGTTTGTTGAGCGCGATATAGACTTTTTTCGGCCGCCGCGCCGGTGACTGGCCCGACCCGCTGATCAGGCGTTTGCCGACGCGCACTGCATCGCCATCCTCGACCTGCGTGCCGAGCTCGGCGATTTTCCCATTGATCGTGACTTGTCGTTCGGCGATCAGCCGATCCGCCTCGCGGCGCGAACACATGCCGGTTTCGCTGATGTATTTGTTGAGTCTCATGGATTTTCCGGCCATCGGCCCGTTGCTGCTTGAGCTACCGACTGCCGCCGATACTGATACGTTACCGGATAATTTTAGTCGCTGGCATCAGCAATCGAAAAGTTTTTTTGACAGTTCTGTGCGAAGCCTGATGAGTTGAAAAAAAGATTTCGGGTAGAGATAAGAATTACCCGATTCGTCGATCACCCGAACTTGCGTCAGATCTTTGGCGTGCACGTCCGAAATCGATTGGTAGATCTTACGCAGCTCAAGTGAAGCCTCGTAACCTTCGTTGTCTACGCAAACAACGAACCGGCGTTTTATCGAATCAGACACTCGATGTCGGGTCGATTATTTCAGGCGAAAAATGCCATGTCAGTGCTAGCAGCCAGCCTGAGATCCCGATTGCTGATTCAATGACAAAAGCTCGTTGACCACGCGTTTTCAGGAAATCTTGTGCTGCCTCTGGAGACGCTGGGAGCTCTTCCGGCCATCCGTCCGATCGCATTCCTTCCGCCAGCGGTCCCCATTCCTTGGAAACAAGATCTGCGCAATCGATCTCGTAGATTCGACCCAGTATGCTCACAGCGTTGACGTGTTTGAACGAGTGAGCGAACACGCCGGCGAATTCCAGCGTAAGGCATTGGTCGAATTGTCCTTCGGGACGAAGGCGAAATGAAATTTTTCGCGATTCGCCATCGACGTCGTAACCGACCAGTCGCGCGTCATGGACGTTTGGAATGGTGACGAACACGCGTTATTTTCTATCAAACTTCCGAATAAATTCCCGCACATCCGGATACACCGTATCGCGCCAGCGACGCCCGCTGAAGATGCCGTAGTGGCCGGCGCCTTTCACCGTCATATGCTGCTTGCGGGTTTTCGGCAAACCGCTGCAGAGATCGTGCGCGGCGGCGGTCTGGCCGAGGCCGGAGATGTCGTCGAGTTCGCCTTCGACCGTGAGCAATGCAGTGGTCTTGATATCGGCCGGTTCGACGTGCTGGCCGTTGATATCCCACGTGCCGCGCGGCAGCAGATGCTGCTGGAACACCGCGCTGATGGTGTCGAGATAATACTCGGCGGGCATGTCGAGCACGGCGTTGTATTCGTCGT
>JANXUW010000213.1 GCA_025351985.1 Pseudolysobacter sp. | reverse complement strand
CCGCGTCCGGTTGCGTATTCGGCAAGGTCACCGGCATGGTGAAACTCACGTCGTTGTCCACCAGCGAGATACCCGTCGTCACGTTGCCCAGATACACCTGCGCGCTGCCGCGTCCGGCGCCGCTGCAGCCGTTGGAAAAGTACGCATCGACGCGGATATTGCCCGGCCCGCCATTGAACTTTGCCGCAATCGTGGCCGGGACGAAGGTCGCGCCCGGCACCGGCGCGGTAGTGAACGCGAGGCCGCGCACCAGCGGAAAGTTTTGCAGCAGATTGGCACCGCTATCGACGTCGTTGGTATCGTTCGCGGTCGGGCCGGTGGCACCCAGATCGATATCCAATCCGCTGGCATTGAACAAGCCGGTATTGAATATCTGATTGCTACGCACGATATTGCCGCTACCGCTGCTGACCAGCACGCCACTGCTGTTGTTGTAATGGATGATGTTGCCGAGATAGGAGCCGAACACGGCGCCGCTCGCCGTCGTGCCGATCGCGTTGTTGCTACCTGTGACGACAATGGCGCTACCGTTCTCGGCATCGTTGCCGGCCGCATCGATGCCGACCTGGTTGCGTTGAACGACATTGTTGCTGCTGCCGTTGACCCAGATGCCGTAGATGGTGTTGCCGGCAACACGATTGGCGAGCGCCGAGCAGCCGCTGCCCGCCAGATTGATACCGAAGTCGTTCGCAATGAGGCTGATGCCATCGGCGCCGAGGCCGATCAGGTTGTTGATGAATTGGCACTGGTCCGGCGTGCTGACCACCGTACCGTTGACGTTGATGCCCGATCCCGCACCGACAATCACATTGCGATCCGCCACGCTTCCGCCGCCGACGACCAGACTGCCGCCGGCATTCACGCCGATGGCAATCGCATTCAGTGATGCACCCGGCAAACTCACGCCAGCGACGCTGCCGCCGAACTGATTGCCGGCGATCAGATGGTTCTTGCCATCGAGCAGCAGCACCGCCTGGCTGAATCCGCCGATACCGATACCACGCAGGTTCAGCGATGCACCGGTGCTGCCGGAGGAAACGCGAAATCCCGTTCCCAATGTGCCGGACGCCGGTTTGAGCAACACGCACAACGTGGCGTCGAACGCATCCTGATCCTGGTTCTGCGCAGATCCCGGCTGGGTATATCCGTTGATGATGATTGGCGAGGTAATCGTCGGCAGCAGCGCGCCAAGACCGATGACGTGTGGGCAACCGTTGCCTACCGTATTCGGAATCGCAAATTTTATGGTGCTTATATTGCCATTGGTATTCGACTGGGTGATCGCATCACGCAAGCTGCCGCAGTTGGTCGCGGTGCAATCGCTGTTGTTGGTCACAGTGAATTCGGTCAAGTTGGTGAAGGTCGATTCGGATGCACCACGATCCGGCGTACCGCCGATCATGCGCGCCACACCTTCGATATCGGTGGCCGGTGAGCCCCCAGGCACAATCACCGTGCCGGAATTGACTGCCGGCGAATTGAAATTCAGATGGTAGTTGCCGTTGCTCGGCAATGCCCATTGCGGATCGGTGAACAACGATGCGCTGGTACTGACAGACGCAACACCGCTGACGATATTGCGGTACAGGCTGTTGACGAATTTGAGACTGATAGCGTTGCTTTGCGCGAACTGGTTTCCGGTCGTGATGCCGACTGCACTGCCATCGGAAGACCAGATAATGCTGTTGATTATCTCGACGTTGTAGTTGCCACTCGACCGACCCGAGTAAAAACACAGATTTTTGGCGCTGGACAAATCCGCAGTGACATAACGCAAGGACGCCAGACTGTCTTCGTCGAGCAAAACTATAATGGAACAATTCGTATCGGTGGAGTTTTGCGTGAGGTGATCGAACTGTACATCTTCCAGCGATGTCTCTGCGGCGTAGGAATCCATTCTGACCGGCCCGAGGAAGCCGGGACCCGCGAAATTGAAATTAGTGATGCGCACATGCGACATGCGGATTGCGCCGGCATCGTCGCTGAATTTTCCGTAATCGCCGGCCGACAGATTGAGCTGGCCGCCGTTTCTCAGGGTAAGGCCCTCGAACTTGATCAAGGCCGTGGAGCTTCCTGTTGTTTGCGAAAAAAACACATCGTTGTTCGCACCGCCGAAATCGATGATCGTGTTGGCCGCATTGATGGTTCGACTGGCGCAATTGGTCGTGTAGCCGCCTTCGATCGTCATCGGCTGCAGGAAATTCATGTTCAGTGCCGGCAAGGTGTAGTGATCCCCGGCGCTGAAGCGCTGCACCAGCCGAATCGTGTTGGGTCCGTTCGCCACAATCGTGGCGATCGACAACGTGCTCTGCAACAGCGCATCCGAATTCACGCAGGTCGTCGCGGCCTGCGCGGGCGCAACACAACACAACAGCGCCAGATAGGCGCACGCAGGCAGCAAGTGCCGCAGGATGAAAAAGGCTTGGGTGTACATCGACGTTTTTCCCGGAAGTCACATGAGCAGATGCCCTGTACTGGATTACGGGATTTGTTGCGGAAGGGGACATGTGCGCCCGAGACAATGCAAACCGGAGCGCTCAGTCCGCCATTGGGGGCAATGATAAATTGGTCTGCTGCTTTCTGCACCGAGATGGATCGCAGCAAACGGCGCGGCGAAGTCGCCGCCGCGCCGCCGTTGCCTCAATTGATGGGTGGAAGTTCGACGCCATCCTTGAAGATCCGGTCAACCGGGAAACAGGTGCCGATTTCCGAGGTATTGCCGGCATTGTCGGTCGCCGTCAGGCTGACCACAGCACCGGCGGCCACGGTCGGCAAAAACGATGTCATCGTGAAATTCACGTCGCTGGCGTAAATGCTGATGCCGGTCGTAACGTTACCGAGGTAAGCGCCTGCACTACCGCGACCGGAGCTGTTGCAGCTGTCGGAATAATACGCATCGATGCGGATGTTGTTGCCGGACTGCGAATTCAGCGTGGCCTTGATCGTGACCGGCACGGACACCGCGCCTGCCAGCGGTGCGCTGTTGAATACCAGCCCCGTCACTAGCGGGAAATTCTGCAGGTTGTTCGCACCACTATCGCCATCACCGTTATCGTTCGGCGTGGCACCCGCCGTGCCGAGATCGATATCCGTACCCATGCCGCTGAACAAACCGGTGGTAACCATGAGGTTGGTGCGAATCGCGTTGCCACTGCCGCTGGGCACCTTGATACCGGCACCGGCGAATCCGTCGTAGTGGATCATATTGCCGAGGGAACCGCCGAACACGCCACCCCCAGCGAGCGTACCGATCGCATTGTTGTTACCGCTGATCAGGATCGAATCCGTGTTTTCCGCGCTATTGCCATTCACGTCGATACCGACCTGATTGCGCTGCACGACATTATTGTTGCCACCGTTGATCCAGATTCCGCGGTCGCCGCCAGCCACCCGATTGCCGACGATTTCGCAGCCGTCGCCGGAGACGTCGATGCCGGTACTATTCGCTATCACCGTCGTGCCATCGGCGCCGAGTCCGACCAGATTGTTGACGATCTGGCAGCCATCTGGCGCACTCACGCCGCTCTGAATCTCGATACCGGCGGCCGCGCCTACAATCACGTTGCGATCGACGAGGCTTGTGCCACCGATGATGATGCTCGCTGTGGCATTGCCACCAACGGCAATAGCGTAAAAACCGGCACCCGGCAGGCTGATCCCGTTCACGCTGCCGCCAAACTGGTTGCCGGCGATGACATGATTGATCCCGTCCAGCAACAATATCGGCTGGCTGAATCCGCCCATGCCAAGGCCACGCACCACCAGTGATGCGCCAGCGCTGCCGGTCGACACACGCAGCGCATTGGTCAGCGTGCCGGATGCCGGCTTGACTAGTACGCACAAGCTGGCGTTGAACGCATCGGTATCACTGTTCTGCGCTGAACCCGACTGGCTGTAGCCGTCGATCGTGATCGGCGAGGTGATCGGTGGCAACGGCGAGCCCAGGCCGATCACATGCGGACACGGACTACCGACGGTGTTGGGAATATTGAAGCTGATCGTGCTGGCGTTGCCGTTCGAGTTGGACTGAGTGATCGCATCACGCAAGCTGCCGCAATTGGTCGCGGTGCAATCGCTGTTGTTGGTGACGGTGAACGATGTCAAATTGGTGAATGTAGATTCGGATGCACCGCGGTCCGGCGCACTGCCGACAATGCGTGCCACGCCTTCGATATCGGTGGCAGGCGAGCCGCCTGGAACAATCAGCGTGCCGGAATTCACTGCCGGCGAATTGAACGCAAGATGGTAGTTGCCATTCGCCGAATTCGACCACAACGGATTGGTGAACAGCGGATTGGTCGTACTCACCCCGGCCGCGCCAGCGATGCTTCCGCTTCGATACAGGCTGTTGACCAGCTTGATGTTGAAACTGCTCGCCGCACTATCTTCATCCAGCGTCGAAATGCCGGTAAAAGTTCCATCCGTCGACCAGAAAACACTGTTGTAGATTTGAACCTGGTAGTTGCCGCTGGATTGATCCGTGGCAAAACAGGTTTTGCTCGAACCGGACAAATCTGCAGTGACGTAGTGCAATGCCGCAAGGCTGTCTTCATCCATGCGCATGAAAATGGCGCACTGGGTATTCCCGCTGACTTGCGTGATGTGGTCGAACTGCACATCTTCCAGCGTAGTGTCTGCAGCGTGGGAGTTCAGCATGATCGGATAATCGCGAAACATCGGATCGGTACTGCTGTTGGTCACGCTGAAATTGGTGATGCGCACGTGCGACATGCGGATCGCCCCGGCATCATCGCTGAACGAACCGTATTGCCCGGTTTCAAGAATAAGCTGGTGACCATTTCTGATCGTCAGACCTTCGAATTTTATCAAGGCCGTCGTGCCACCCGTAGGCTGAGTGAGATACAGACTGTGAGTCGCCCCGCCCATGTCGATGATGCTATTGGTGGCGGAAACCACGCGCGACGCACAACCTGCCGTGTAGCCGCCTTCGATCGTGAGCGGATACGGAAGACTGAGCTGAGTATTCGTCAGTGTATAGGTGCCTTGCACCATCCGAATGGTGTTGGATGAGCCCAGCGCGATGCTGGCTAGCGTTAACTGTGTCTGCAACTGGGCATCTGTGCTGACGCACGATACCGCCGCATGTGCCGGTGCAAGCCAGAAAAATGACGTCAGCAGCGCGCCGATCGGCAGTAGCTTTTGCAGCGTGGAAACAATCTTGGTGGACATGAGCGAATCTCCGAGTGACATGATGGGTAGTCGTGTCTTGAATTACGGGATTCGATCGAAAAGGGGACATTGCGTGCTGTCGTTCGCGCAATGATTTGCACGAGCCGAGCGGCTTTTGCGCGTTATTTTTGTCTCGATCACACAGCGATCTCGACAAGATTTTGCCGAGCAGAAAACGTCGCTATCAGCGCTTGAAACCGTATTTCGCGGCGATGTTATCGATCAGCGCGCAGGCCTTGGTCGGATCCTGCTGCATCAATAATCCGACCGGTTCGGTCAGCTTGCCGAACTCCTGCCAGTCGTCGCGCGTCAGGCCTTTTGTATCGGCGCGATGCTGGAAGGATTCGGTGAGCCACATCGAACGCTTGACCGATTCGGCGAGGTCACACGTTTTTTCTGAAGGATTCTTCGCCGCCTTTTCCTCCGCAGCAAGCGGTCGCACGTTCTGCATCGCCAAATTGACTTTGTATTGCTTCGCGAGTGCGTCGTAGCTCGCACACGCTTCCGCATATTTTTCTGCCGCCAGCGTTTTTCCGACCGCACCGAGGCGCGTATTGAAGTCGATGACTTGTCGATAATTCGCCTCGTAGCCGGCCGGATCCTTGAGTGGATCGGGCAACGCGTTTTGCAGTTTCATGCCGAACTGGTTCAACGCCATCATGCGATTGAAAGCATCGTCGCGACTGCAAGCCACAGGTGTTGCCGCATGCGCGGGACGCTCGCTGATAACGAAGGCCATCACGATAAAAATCAGCGCATAGATTGCGATGAATTTCGGCCACGACCATACCGGTTGGCTTTTTCTCGCAAGCATCCAGCAGGCCAGTGAGGCAAGTCCGGTGTGTGCCAGCAGGCGACCGATCGCCTCGCCTGCAGCGTCCGGCGATTTTGGCGCGCCGATAAAAATGTACAACGCTGCGATCGCAACGGTCAGTGCACCGACCCAGCAGGTCAACGCTTGTTTGCCGGATGTACGCACGCCTGCTCCCGAGTTGGTGAAAGCGCAATCGCAGTCTTTTGCGCCAGCGCCTTGATGAAAATCTGCCGCGGCGACAGTCGCGATGTCACGCCACTGTCGCCATCGGCTGCCTGTCGAGTCAGCTATCCGAACCGAGCCGCCACATCGCACCCAGCGTGACCATCTGCAAGCCGAGCAACAGCAGCGACCAGGTCGACAAGGATGGAATCGGCTGGACATTTTCCTGGATAACCACCGGTGCGAG
>JANXUW010000099.1 GCA_025351985.1 Pseudolysobacter sp. | reverse complement strand
GTGCTGCACGCGCGAGAGTTTTTCCCAGCCGAAAAAGAACAGGCCGACGAACGTGGCTTCGAGGAAAAACGCCATCATGCCTTCGATCGCCAGCGGCGCGCCGAAGATGTCGCCGACGTAATGCGCGTAATACGCCCAGTTGGTGCCGAACTGGAATTCCATCGTGACGCCGGTGGCCACGCCCATCGCAAAATTGATGCCGAACAGGATGCCCCAGAATTGCACCATGCGTTTCCACACGTCGCGCCCGGTCATCACGTAGACGCTCTCCATGATCGCGAGGATCCACGACAGGCCGAGCGTCAGTGGCACGAACAGGAAGTGATACAGCGCGGTCAACGCAAATTGCAGGCGCGACAGCGTAACGACATCAGCATCGATCATTGGGATCACCGCTAGCAAAAGAAAAACGAACAGGTACGCACCGTGCGCGCGAATCACGCAACGAAGGGGCTTCGAGCGGCAGCACGGGCGTCATGAAAAGGCAGGGTTGATCGGCACACCGACACGATACGCCGTTGTACGCGTCGATGCGTGTGGTGGAATGTCGCAGAGCGTTTGCGAGAGATCAGTGAGCTGATGGCGGTGCCGGATCGAGCAGCAAATGCTGGATCGCCGCGGGGCTCGCATCGGGACGCACCGCGGGTTTCAGAAAGGCGTAATACAAACCGACCAGCAATACGAGCTTGAGCACGATGATCGTTGCCAGCCGCGAAAAATAAAGACGTCCAGCGCTTGAGCGAAACCACGATCGTGGCGTATTCGGCGCTGCGGTCGTGGCATGCGGATGAGTCTGCGTCGGGTTCACGGATTCATGCTACGCCAACTCATTGGGTCTTGTGCGAGACCGGCCTGCGGTGTGTTGTCGCAGGCAGGTTCGTGTATCCGGATTCGATCGATACATCGGGCGTTTCGTGCAGTCGTCAGCTGCCGGCGATCGTTTTCTGCGACCGTGGTTTACGTTGCCGCGAACGCATCGCGTGTGAGATTTTCCGGCGCGGATTCGGTGCAGGCCACGTCGTCTTCAATACGCACGCCGCCGTAACGGCGAAATGCGTCGACCTTGTCCCAGACGATATCGTTGGCGTGCGCGCCATCCTTGAGTTTGGCCAGCAACATATCGATGAAATAAATGCCGGGCTCGATCGTCACCACCTGGCGCGGTTCGATCGTTCGCGTCAGACGCAGATACGGATGCGCCGCCGGTTTGGCGATCGTGTCGCCCGCGATATTTTTCTGGAATCCACCGACATCGTGCACCTGCAATCCGATGAAATGACCGAGGCCGTGCGGAAAAAAAACGCTAGACACGCCGGACTCGACCGCGCTCTCCGCGCTCATGCGGATGAAACCCTGCTCGCGCAAGATTTCGGCCAGCACATGGTGCGCATGGATATGCAGATCGGGATAACTCTGGCCGGCGCGCACCTTCGCGCAAAAGCCGAGTTGCGCCGTATCCACCGCATCGATCAGTTGCTGGAATTCGCTCGCGTGCGGTGCGGCGTAGGTGCGCGTGATGTCGCTGGCGTAACCGTGGAAACTTGCGCCGGCATCGATCAGGAACGAATGAATCTGCGCCGGTGGAAAACGC
Organism: Pseudolysobacter sp.; assembly: GCA_025351985.1. Lineage (GTDB taxonomy): Bacteria > Pseudomonadota > Gammaproteobacteria > Xanthomonadales > Rhodanobacteraceae > Pseudolysobacter. The sequence goes on along the minus strand of JANXUW010000099.1, from coordinate 5,648 downwards.
TGCTGATCGGTGTAATGCAGGATCGCGCCGTGCTCGTTGAGACAGACGATATTGCCGTACGGCAATTCGTTTTCGCCCTGATGTGCGGCAGCAAGATAAGCGAGCTGGATATCGTATTCGGATTTGCCCTGATGGAAGGCCGCCTCGGCCGCACGATGCGCGCGCGCGCCGAGTTTGCTCGCCACACGCAGCATCACGAGTTCGTAATCGGTCTTGTAGGCGCGCTGGTAATGCAGGTAGTTGACCACGGCATCAGGATTGTTCGGGACGTAGTCGCCGAGCGTGGCCTGCGGCTCGGCGATGATCGCGCAACGGGCGATATTTTTCGGCAGCAAAGCGGTCGCATCACGACCATCGCGAATGATCTCGATATCGAAATGTTCGGCCCAATAACCGCTCGGCGCTTCGGGCACCACATGCCAATAATCGTGCGGTTGCAGATAGATCAGTTTCGGTTTCGCGCCCGGCGTATACACCAGCCACGAATACGGCGCGCGCGTGACCGGCAGCCACGCCTTGAATTGCGCGCTGACGTGGTACGGATACGGCATGTCGTCGAGAAACTGATAATGCTGTGCGCCGCTGGAAATCAGCAGGTGATCGAAACCACCCGCCGCGAGCGCGGCATCGGCGCGCTGCTTGAGTGTGGCGATATGGTCGGGATACAGCGAGGCGAGTTGAGTTTGCATGAGCGGAATCCGGATCGCGAGGATGCCGCATTGTGCCGCAAACAGGCGTGACGTGTCAGGCTGTCAAATACGCCGCATCCGCGGTTTTGGACCAATCGATTGCGGCCGTCACGACGTAGCTACGCTATCCAGTCTGGCTCAGATCAGCGAGGCTGACGCCGCCGAATCATGTAACCACGCATCCAGCGCGACTTCGTCGTCCGGACTGATATCGATGATATTGAAACCGAGCCAGAATTGCCCCGGCGTGCTTGCCGATTCGCTCCACTGCTCATGCACGCCGACCTGCACGCGGCGCCCAGTGCCGCGCATGCCGGGCAGCGTGAAATCGAACTGATGCAGGCTGTCGTCCGCGACCGCCTGCGAGGAAACCAGCATGAGACCGTCGACCGAAACGTTCACGAGTTGGCCGGCGATTCTGCCGGTCAGCGCGTTGGTCACCGGGATGGCAACGGTCACCTTGCGCCGCTCGCTGCGACGTTTGTTTTTTACACCATTGCCACTATCGTTTCGCATGAGGATTCCGGTTTCGGGCTGCGGCTGATGTTGCGCGAGGCGGGTCGAGAAAAGCTGGCATCGATCAAGGCGAAGGCGGCGATTGCGGTGCCTTGCGACCGCCGAGTTGCCGCAGCGTATCCCAGACCGATTTCAACGCGCGGTCGATCAGCGATTCACGCGGCGGACGGAACAAACGAATCTGGTCGCGCGCCATATCGCGCGCGACTTGTTCGAAGCTGCGCTCGCAGATACGCACGCCGCGCGCGTTGACGAACAGGCAGTTGCCGCTGAGCGTGGAATACCACGCCAGCTTGCGCCGCACCGTATCGCCCTGCTGGTTGGTGACAAAATCGAACCACGTGCCGAACGGCAAGGTTTTCAGGTGGCTCAGGATCTGCCGCTCGATCGCATTAAGTGGCGCGACTGCAACCTTGGCTTCCGCGTCTTCCGGCACAACGGCTTTTGCGGTGACGCCTTTCTTGATCGACTGCGCCGCGACTTCGAGTTTTTCGGTCAGCGCGCTCGCCGTTGCCGCCTCGATCTCATCCACCGACGTGGTGCTGCGGTGGGTGAACAGACGCGCGCTGATCGCCTGGATATCTTCGGCGTACATGCCGACCTGGCTCAAGCCCGATTCGATTTCCGCGCGCATTTCCGTCGGCGGCGGCGGCGCACCGGGAATCGTGCTGTCGAGCAGGCATTCGGCTATGTTCAGACGTCGCGCATATTCCTCGCTGTCCTTGCCCTGGCGCAGCAGAGTCAGGGTCAGCGCGTCGGTCCACGGTTGTTCCAGCAGGGTCAGCAACAGCTTCGGTGGCGCGACATGACGCGCGATGCGCTCGGCAATCGCACCGGTCGCGAGATGACGCGCACTCTCGACGCGCTCGTGGCCCTGGCTCGCATCGATGGCGCGGCGTTCGGCGATCTCGGCCTTGCGTTCCAGCGTCTGCAGATGCCGAGCAATATCGTCATGCAGTTGCTTGAGAAATTCCGGCGATGGCCGCGCTTCCGCGTTCAGATGCTGCAGCACCCACTGGATTTTTTCCGCGAGCAACGGATCGGGATCGACGCCGTTTTCATCGCGCCAATGCAGGCTCGCATCGACCAAGGTATTCAGCAGCTGGCGCGCCGGGTGTTCGCGCTGGGTGAAAAATCCTTCGTCGCTCAAGGCCACGCGCAACATCGGCGCGTGCAGCTGATCGATCAATCCCAGTGCGTTCACATGCCGCGGTAGCGTCTGCTTGACCTGCTGCATCAGCAAGTCGATCAGATCGATGGTGTCGGTGTGTTCGGGCGCCAGTTGCGGCAACGGTGCGTACGGATCGATCTGATGCGACCGACGTTGCATCGCATGACGGATCTGGTCGGCGGTTTTCGGAATGCTGGTCGTCGGGCGCGGCCCGAAGCTGCGGCTCGCGCCGGCACCCTGACCGCTGGACGTTTGCGAGAAATCGGCTTGCGGCGCGAGCAGTGCGCTTTGCAGATCGTCGAGACTGACGATCGGCACCGGCCTGCCATCGGCGCGTCCGGGCAACAAGCGCGCCGGCACACGACGGCTGGCGAGCAGCTCGCGTACCGAGGCGAGCAGATCGCCTTCGGCAGCGGAAGCGGGTGAATTATTTGCGGTCGCCGCAGCGATATTCGGCGCTGCGGCTGCTACGGGTGCATTCGCGGTTGCGGAAATTTCCGTTGCCGATACTGCCGCCGTTTCGGCCTTTATCGGCTCGTCGAAGGTAGCCGATGCCGCGGCCGAAGTCGCTACGCCGCCGTGGCCAGCGAGTGCGCGTGGCATCTGCGGGTTGATGCGCAGATGCGGCAGGATGCCGTTTTTAGCAAGGGTCTGATTGACCAGGCGATACAACACGTCGATCTCGCTCAAGGCAAAATGATCGAAAGTGCGATACAGCATCACGCGGTAATCGGAGGTGAGATTCATGCCCGCACAACAGGTACGCAGCGCCGTACACAAGTTTGCCGGACCGATCGGCAGGGATTCGGTATCGAAGGCGGCCGATGCTGCGAGCACGCCAAAGCGATAACCGAGCGCGTGCAATTGCTGGCTGTGGCGGATGGCGTGGCGTGCTTCGATTTCCTGCAATGCCAGCGACGGTTCCAGTTCGCTGTTTTCGACCAGGCTGAGTTCGGGTTTGATGCGACTGCCGCGAACATTTTCCGCATCGGCCGACGCGCTGATCGAGCGGTCGAATCGTGCCAGCGAATCCTCGATCATCTGGATCAGCACCGGCGTCATGTCGACACGCTTGCGCTTGATTTCGCGCAGGCCTTCCAGCGCGTGCTCCTGCTGGTGGCTGTGCACGCTCTTTTCCGCGATATGGAAAAGCTGCTGCTCGCACTCGTTGAGTACTTTGTCGAGCAACGGCGTGAAGGTGCCGCGGCACAGCTCCAGAATACTTTGCAGGTGCGTCAGCACGCGCGTGGGTAAATCGCTGCGCGTCCCCAGACGAATTGCAGCCGCCGGCGTCCGGCGATGATTGGCATCCATCCGACTCATAAACGTGACCAGTTCCCCTGTCCAACGCCTAGTCTATAGCCAGCGCCTTATCCGGTACAGTGTCTTTACTCGGTGGAAGTCCGAAAAAAACGTGATGGAGGTGGATCAAGCCCTCCGCTTGTACCTCACGTCGGAGGCGAGCCGCGCCGTTCGACGCAGCCCGCGACTTTGTTAGCGCGGCTGCCAGATGATATCGAGATAACCCGAGCGGCCCGGCGTGTTGAAACCGTAGGCCAGCGCGTAATCGCGATCCAGCAGGTTTTCCACGCGTGCCGTGAGTTTCCACGACGGCGTCAGCACATAACTCGCGCGCAGGTTCACCAGGGCATAAGTGCCCAGCGTGGTGTTGCCGACATCCTGACTTTTACCGCTCCATGCGAATTCGATACCGGCGCTAGTGCGCTCGCCGAAACTGCGTTCGGTCAACGAGGTCAGCTTGAACTTCGGCCGGCGCAGCAGTTGCGCATCGTTGTCTTCGTTGCGCGGATCCTGCCACGTCGCGGTGTTGGTCATGCTCCACGCGTCGGCATGCCAGACGTGTTCGAGTTCGAGCCCGTCAATCGCTGCACGATTGATGTTGATCGCCTGATACATGCTGCCGCCGCTGAAATCGATCAGGCCATTGATACGCGTGGAAAAGATGCGCGCGCTGAGCTTGTTTGCCGTATCCAGACGATATTCCAGGCCGAGCTCGGCGCTGTGCGAACGCTCGGGACGCAGATCGGGATTGCCGGCGTAATAACCGCCGTAACCGGGCGAGAACTGCTCGTTCAAATTCGGTCCACGAAAGCCTTGGCCGAAGCTTCCGACCAGACGCGCGGCGTCGCCGAGCTGCCAGCCGGCCGCGACCGATCCGGTGAATGCGTTGCCGAATTCGTTGTTGTGATCGTAGCGACCGGAAATCTCGGTATCGATCACGCCATACACCGCGCGCCAGCCGCCGAACACCGCGCTGTTAGCGTGCGTGCCTTCGTACTGCGGCACGTTGGCGTAGGTATCGGTGCTGACGCCGTGCTCGTGCACGAAGTCCAGGCCGGCGACCAGATGTTGCGTCGATGACAGCGTGAAATCGTTCTGCCAGGTCAGGCTTTCGCGGCGTGTGCTGAACAGGCTGAAATAGGCCGGCGTATCGAGGCGATCGCGCTCCGCAGCGAAACTCAAACGCTGCTGCCAGCCGTCGGCGATCGGGCCTTCCAGATTGATGCCGGCCGACTGGTTGCGCATCTTGCTGTGGCCTTCATCGACACCGGGATTGTTGTCGAATTCCACCGTGCCTTCGCTGCTCAACAACGAGCCGGACAAGATCTGCGAACCCAGCGCGATCGCACCTCGCGCGGCGACGTTGTGATTCTGGAAACCGTCGTCATCGGGATTGTAGGAATACCCCAACGGATTCTGCGCCGAGAAACCGCGCATATGGCGCGCGCCGACCTGCACGCTGAAACCTTCCGTTCCGTTCCAGTTGCCATAACCGGCGGACCCTGCGGACGTGCCGTAGCTGCCGATACCTGCAGCGAGATGCGCGCCGTCGAGCTTGCGCGTGAAAATCTGGATCACGCCGCCGATCGCATCCGAACCCCAATACCTGGCGCGCGGGCCGCGCACGATTTCGACGCGTTCCACCGCATCAAGCGGCAGTTGCGCGAAGTCGTAGCCGCCGGTGCCAACCGAGGCGACACGCACGCCGTCGATCAATACCAGCACGTGATTCGAGTTGGTGCCGCGCAAGAACACGCTGGTCGCCGAACCCGGCCCGCCGGTGCGCGCGAAATCCACGCCGGGCGTAAGGCGCAGCAGTTCGGTGAAGTCCTGCGCGCCGCTGCGCTCGATCTCGGCGCGCGTGATCACGCTGACGCTGGCCAGACTCTGATCGACGGTCTCGCTGACGCGCGACGAGGTCACTTCGACTTCGGGTTGAGTGCCGGACTGGATCGGCGCATCGGCAAATG
>JANXUW010000072.1 GCA_025351985.1 Pseudolysobacter sp. | reverse complement strand
TGTGGATCGAACAGCAGTGCGCGCATCTGATCAAACGCACATGGCGCGATCCGCACTGGTCGCGCAAGCAGGGCGCGGTCATGGCGTTCGAGCAGGTGACGCTGTTCGGACTGACCCTGGTTGAACGTCGTGCGGTGCGTTATGCGAAGCAGAATCCGCACGAGGCGCGTGAAGTATTTATCCGCGAGGCGCTGGTGCCTAGCGAGATCGATTGCCGCGCCGATTTTGTGCGCGCCAACACGCGTGTGTTGCACGAAGCGCACGAGCTCGAAGCGAAACAACGCCGTCAGGGCATGCTGCGCAGTGACGACGAACTTTGTGCGTTTTTCGAATCGAAGTTGCCGCCGGAGATATGCACTTCGGTCGGGCTGGATGCGTGGTATCGGCAGACCAGCCCCACCACGCAGGCGGCGCTGCGCTGGTCGCTCGACGATGTGCTGGTGGCGAGCGCCGGCCTGGGTGCGGGGGCGTTTCCCGCCGCGCTCAACCTGGCCGGGACATCGCTCAAGCTCGAATACCGATTTGTGCCGGGCGATGCGGCGGATGGTGTGACCTTGCATCTGCCGCTGGCCTTGCTCAATGCGGTCGATGCGACGCGTATCGCCTGGTTGGTGCCCGGATTGCTCGCGGAAAAAGTCACCGAATTGATCCGCGGTTTGCCGAAGGCGATTCGTCGCAATTTTGTGCCCGCACCGGATTTTGCGCGGGCGTTCTGCGAAGCCGAAACCGCGGTTGCACATGCCGCGCCATTGCGACCGCTGACGCAGGTGCTGGCGGCGTTTCTGCAACGCGCGACTGGTGTGGCGATTACGCCGGACAGCTTCGATGAGACGACGCTCGACGCGCATCTGCGCATGAATCTGCGCGTGTTCGACGAGCACGCCAAAACCGTCGCGCAAGGCCGTAACCTGTCGGAGTTGCAGCGTGAATTCGCCGCCGCCGCTCGCGCGGCATTTTCGCGCCGCACCGACACCGCGATCACGCGCGAGCATATCAGTGAATTCGATATGGACGAGATTCCCGAAACGCTCGGTGACGCCGGTGGTTTGCAGGCCTTTCCGGCGTTGGTCGATCTTGGCGAGACGGTTGCTTTGCGCGTGTTCGAGAGTTTTGCCGAGGCCGCGATGCAACATCGCCTCGGCGTGCAGCGTTTGTTGCGTCGCGGCCTGGCGGATCGCATCAAGCAGGCGCGGCGGCAATTGCCGCTGAGCCCGGCGTTGGGTCTCAAATATGCCGCACTCGGCAGCATCGAGCATTTGCGCGAAGATCTGATCGAAGCGGCATTTTTGAGCAGTTGTGCCGACGCCGATCTCAACGTACGCACGCGTGTCGCGTTCGAGCATTTGCAGCACGATGTCGGTCGCGCGATTTTCCCCACTGCCGTGGCGAGACTAAAGCTCGGCGAAGCGGTGATCGCCGCCTACATTGAGTTGCTGCCGTGGCTGGAGCCGCCGCTGCTGGGTTTTGCACGCGCGAATTACGATGACTTGCGCGAGCAGCTTGCCGAGCTTTTGCATTCGGGATTTTTGCGCGAGATCGAGAATGCGCGCCTGGCGCATTACCCGCGGTACCTGCGCGCGATGCGTTTGCGCGCCGAGCGTTTGCGTCAGGATCCAGTGCGCGATCAGGCGCGGATGATCAATGTGCAACCGTATTGGCGCGCGTATCTCGCGTTGCGTGCGGAACGTGGTAACAGCGCAGGCGCAGGTCTGGATGAATTACGCTGGCTGATTGAGGAGCTGCGCGTATCGTTGTTCGCACAGGAACTGAAAACCGCCGAGGCGGTATCGGGCAAGCGTTTAAGCCGACTGCTGGAAACCTTGCAACATCAATAAGTGCGCCGGAAACGCTAGCGACAGCGGCTCCGGCGCGACTTCGATATAGCTTACTTCAAGCGTTTCACGCGCAGATTGCAGTCGGTGTTGCCAACGTACATCAGCCAGCTGCCGAGCAGCATCGGCTTGATGATGACTTTCGGGTCTGTGAGCGAGAAGCTCGTACAGCCGCTCCCCGACTCGGCCTGTTGCCACTCCTGGCCGTTCTTCAGCTTGAAAACGGTTTGGCCGCGCCAGCCGATGAACTTTCCATCAATCTGATCGTCCACCTTGACCTTGTCCGATTCCTCGGGATAGAAAACTTCCTCGGCATGATGGACCTTGTTCAAGCTGCCGACGCTATGCAATTGCAGCCATTCGTTGAGCGATTTGAGTTCGGTGGCGCTGAGTTTGTCCAGACCCGCCGCATGCATTTCGCTCTGCGACATGCGTTCCTCCAGGCTTGAGTATCCGGCTGCACCGGCCACGGACAGCAGGCCGAAGGTCAGGCCAAACATACTCGCAAGCGTCAATTTCATAGAAACCTCATAAGCGGGAGCGGCAACATGGCCGCAAGGGGATCAAAGCTGGATTGTAACGGCAACGCAGGTCGATGCGCATGGCGGAGATGAAGTTCGCACGTTGCACGCCCTGTCGCCGGGCGGGATACTCGGTGCTGCAAAGCGGGGGCGCATGTTGCAAACCAACGAACACGGCAGCGATTCATCAGCAAACGGATGCAAATCTCGGCGCAAATCAATTGCCGGCATCAGCAATTCTCTGCTATGGCGTCGGAATATTCCTTGCGCATACAGCAATTTAACAAAGGTTGCTTGTAATTCACCTATACTTTATGCATCACTGCGCAGTAAATATGTTTTACAAGCTGGAATGTACTTTACGCTAGCAGTTGTTATTGCCTTATGCTTCAGAGTGGGGATTTGCCCGATCACCCACTTGGGTAGCATGCTTTTTCGTCAAGTCATACAGTTATCGTTGGAGTGAATCGCATGAAGTTTCGTTTCTTGGCGCTAGGTGGGGCTCTCAGTCTGGTCGGTGCGGTGGCACACGCGAGCAATTTCCCGCTCTATTTGCAGGAGGAGGCTGTGCCGACGGTGAATAACTACGCAACCAGCTCGAATCTGTTCACACTGAGCGTGTCTCAGCCGGTGATGTGCGCAAATACCGGCCCCGCCGCAGCCGGCGCCCCTAATGGCGGGCTGATCAATCCCGTGTATGCAAACTTCGTCTTCGGACCGTACACCGTGCCGCAGACTGGCGGTGCGCCAGTGCAAACGCCCTCGGTGGGCTTGACTAATGTCCAATACAGAACGTCGCAGACACCGGCCACGTATGTATTGCAGGCGGATTCTTCGCTCGGCACGCCGCCTTTGGTTTGCTACGTCACCGACGCCAACGGTGTGCGCAAACTCACGCGCGATACCTTTGTGGATAGCTTTGATCATGACTACACGCTTGGCGGGGCGGCGGATGTGTATGACAGTTCGGTCACCGTCACGGTCGAGGCAACTCCACCCGCGCATTACTACAAATTTTACGTCGATATCAATATTCCAACACCAGCGCAGTCGGCGAATTTTGTGCTGCGTGACGGCTACAACACTCGGGTCTTCAATACCACGGGTGGCGCGTGGTGCCAGGCGGCAAGTGCGACCGACACGCTTTGCCCTGGTCCAACCACCGTTGGCGATATCAATTTCACGCAGACGCTGAATTCGAGTAGCTTGCCTACGCAAATTCGCTTCATCGTTTTCCGCCAGTACAACACCATCCCTGCCAGTGGCGCGGACATTACCGCTAATCCCGGCGAGCTGCTCGCGCTTGCGGCTTTGTTCTCACCGAGCAATATTGCGGAAGTTCCGCTGGGCAACAACGTCGCGGCGGCTACCGCTCCGATTCCGCAATAAATCGCGTTATCCGGCAGACACTCGAACGCGGCCTTCTGGCCGCGTTTTTTTATGATCAACTTTCCGGGCGTGTGTCCCGATCCACGCTAGAATCATCGCGTGAAAAATCCGCAGTCCATTCCGTTGACCGTGGCGAGCTGGGGCGCGGCTCGCACCTCGCCATCGCCCGCAACCGATTCGCTCGATCTCGCCTTGAATCTGGCGGCAACGACCGACAAGCTGCAGCCCAACGAAACCGAGCTGATCGCCA
>JANXUW010000204.1 GCA_025351985.1 Pseudolysobacter sp. | reverse complement strand
GCGGTATTGCGCGAGATGGGCTTGCCGGCACCGTATGCCGAATCGTTGCCGCTGCGGATCGAGACTGTCGAACTCGCACCGCCCGGTGCCGGCGAAATCTGTGTGCGTGTGCTTGCGGCGGGCTTGTGTCACTCCGATCTTTCGGTGATCGACGGCTCGCGCCCGCGACCGATGCCGATGGTGCTCGGTCACGAGGCGACCGGCGAAATTGTCGAGGTCGGCGCCGATGTCGGCGGATTGCGTGTCGGCGATCGTGTGGTGTTTTCGTTCGTGCCGAGTTGTGGCCACTGCGATCCGTGCGCGAGTGGACGCGCCGCGTTGTGCGAACCCGGCGCGCAGGCGAATGCGGTCGGACACCTACTCGGCGGCGGGCGACGCTGGCGCGATACGAATGCATTGTCGCTGCAGCATCATCTTGGCGTGTCGGGCTTCGCCGAATACACCGTCGTATCGGCGCGCTCGGCAGTAAAAATCGATGCCGATCTCGCGCCCGAAATCGCCGCGTTGTTCGGCTGTGCGGTGATGACCGGCGTCGGCGCGGTAGTCAATACCGCCAGGGTTGCGGCCGGTGAAAGTGTCGCCGTGTTCGGCCTTGGTGGCGTGGGTCTTGCGGCATTACTCGGCGCGCGTGCGGCGGGTGCGTATCCGCTGATCGCGGTCGATGTGATTGCGGAAAAACTTGAGCTCGCACGCGAGCTAGGCGCGAATGTCTGCATCGACGCGAGTCGCGACGATGCGGTAGCGGCGGTGCGCGAAGCCAGTCGCGGCGGCGTGATGTATGCGATCGAATCGGTCGGCAGCGAGCGTGTGCTCGCACAGGCTTATGCGGCCACGCGCCGCGGCGGCACCACGATCAGCGTCGGCCTGCCGGCGCCGGATAAAATGTTCAGCGTGCCGGCGGTCAGCTTGGTCGCGGAGGAACGCACGATCAAGGGTTCGTACATGGGCTCGGCGGTGCCGTCGCGCGATCTGCCGCGCTATATCGCAATGTATCGCGCGGGTTTGTTGCCGGTGGATCGTCTGCTCACGCATCGCCTCGCACTCGACGAAATCAATCTCGGTTTTGATCGTCTTGCGCGTGGCGAAGCCATCCGCCAAGTGATCGTATTTTAATCGCACGCTTGAATTTTCGAACGATCACTGCGCTGAAAAAACCCAGCTGCACAATCCATGCATCGCGTTTGTTGCGAACGCACATGTGCTGTATGGTATGGCCGTGTTTCACCCGCGCTGTGCCCTGATCACGCTGCGGTACCGGCCGAGGAGGCCAGTCCAATGAGTTCCAGCGCAGCACGCCGAGCGTATTCCCACGGCGAAGAAGTCGCCAACAGCATCACCCACGGTTTGGGCGTGCTTCTCAGTATCGTCGGTCTCGTGTTATTGGTCGCCATCGCGGCGCGCAATCACGATATCTGGCAGGTTGTTTCGTGCGCGATCTATGGCAGCACGCTGCTGCTGCTGTACACCGCGTCTACGCTATATCACAGCATTCCGCTGCCGGTGCCGAAACGCATTCTGCAGACGCTGGATCACATCGCGATTTTCCTGCTGATCGCCGGCACCTACACGCCGTTCTCGCTGATCAGCCTGCGCGATAGCTGGGGCTGGCCGCTGTTTTATTCGATCTGGGGCCTGGCGTTGCTCGGCGTATTGATCGAGCTGAGTTTCCTCAAACGCTACCACGCGATGCAAGTCGGCTTGTATATCGCGATGGGCTGGATCGCACTGATCGCGATCAAACCACTGATGGCCGCGGTGCCTTACGAGGGCCTAGTGCTGCTGTTTGCCGGCGGTATCGCCTACACCTTCGGCGTGATTTTTTACGTCTGGCGCAGCATGCGTTATCACCATGCGTTGTGGCATTTGTTCGTGCTCGCCGGCAGCGTGCTGCATTATTTCGCGGTGCTGTTCTACGTGTTGCCACGCGCGTAGATTTGCCGAACGTTTGGCGGATTGCGAAACTCGTTTACGCCGTGCTTTCGTCGGGGATCAGCATCAGCAAATCGGTGACACCGACATCGACACCGGCCTGCGATAGCAAGGTTGTGACCTGACCGCGATGATGCGTCTGGTGATTGAAAAAGTGCAGCAGCAGATCGCCGACTCGCCGTGCGAAGGCAACACCCTTGGTGTTCGCGTATTGCAAGACGTGGTTCAAATCGGTTTCGCTCAACTCCGCCGCCCAGCGTTTGATGAGGTTATCCAGCATCTGGCGATGGCCGAACCACGCCGTCAGATCTTCGAACGGCTTTGCATCCAGCGACGACATTATCGGCAGCGCCCGAACCGGATCGAGCGCGGCGAATGCGGTGGGATGCGTCGCAAATCGTTTCAGCCAGATCGTATCGGCGACGTTGAGATGATTCAGCGTGCCGAGGATCGATCCGAAAAACGCCTTTCGATCCTGCACGAGTTCCTGCGCCGACAATTTGCTTGCAGCCTCGAACAACTTTTTATTCATCCATTCGTTGTATGAAGCCAGCAAGGCGATGTGACTATGGCTGATCATTTTGCAGTCGCATGATCTGTCGTGAAAAAGCGGCTCGGTTGGTCGTAGCCGGGCAAGTCAATCATTTTGTCAAAGTGCAATCCGATTTTTTCGAGAACACGTTTCGAGCCGAGATTGTCCGGCGCGGTAATCGCCACCACGCGCGGCAGGCCGAGTACATCGCGTCCGCGAGCGAGCACTGCGCTGGCGGCTTCTACCGCATAACCGTTGCCGCAGAAGCGAGATAGCAACGCAAAACCGATATCGACATCGGCCAATGTCTCTCGCTTCAATAGTCCGCAGATGCCCACCGCCACGCCGGAATCCCGCAGTGCGACGAGATACAGACCAAAGCCGAATTTCGCGTAGCTCGCCTGCGGCCCGTTCACAATATATTGCTGCGCATCGGCGAGATTCTTCACCCCTTTGTCGCCGATGTTTTGCAGCCATGCCGGCTCGTTGACCAATTCGAAAATGAACTCGGCGTCGTCTGTATTGAGCTCGCGTAATTGCAATCTTTCGGTTTCGAGTATGCTCATTTTCGACTCAGCGATGATGGAGAAAACACGCGTTGCATGCGGCGATATTCGTTGAAAAACCGAATCACGGCAAGACCGTGCCCTGATGGAACAACATTTGCCAGTGCGCGCCGCGCAGTTTCCAGACCGAACTGCGCAACGAGTCCGCGGCGGGACGATGTTCGGTGGCAAAACGATGTCCGCGATACGTCACGAGCGCCACGTCGGCGGCGAGCAAGGTCAGTTTGAAATCGGAAATTTCGCGGCGCGAGTACGATTCATCGCGCAATGCATCGATCACCACATGTTTGGTCCAGACCGTTCCGGATACGCCGAACTCGTAGAAATCATCCGCGATCAATGCATCGAGTCTGGTCGCATCGGCGCGCACGTCCTGAAGATGCAATGAGGTTTCGAGTTGCTGCAGATGCTGTTGAGTTGCAGGATCGGATTGGTCATGAATATGTTCCATCGCAATTTCGCTGAGGTTCGAGCAACGCGCTGACGAAGTTCAGCAGGCGAAAAATCTCTGCCATGCACACGCTCATGTCTTTCGAGCATCGCGATGAACTCGCAGATTTTCCTCGCGCGTGTTTCGGCTTTCCTGACGTTGTGAATCCGGAAAAGAATAGCGTAGCGGTTTTGCCGATTCAGCGTGACAAAAAAATCCTGCGCTTTGGCGCGACAACAGTGGTGGTGTTTGCATCAGTGTGGCTTATTATATTTGGTAAGTAATTCTGTTTTGTACGATAAGGAGATGACGTTGCCCACCCTCGGCGAAAGAATTCAACAGGCGCGCAAGTTCAATAACTGGAGCCGAGCCGAGCTTGCTCGAAAAGTTGGCGTCAAGCCTAGTGCTGCTGTGCAATGGG
>JANXUW010000034.1 GCA_025351985.1 Pseudolysobacter sp. | reverse complement strand
GAAGTTCCGCTGGGCAACAACGTCGCGGCGGCGATCGCTCCGATTCCGCAATAAATCGCATTATCTGATAGAGATTCAAACGCGGCCTTCTGGCCGCGTTTTTTTATGTTCAGATTTCGGGCGTGTGTTCTGATCCACGCTAGAATCATCGCGTGAAAAATCCGCAATCCATTCCGTTGACCGTGGCGACCTGGGGCGCTGCCCGAATCGCTCCGCCGGCGTCCGATTCGCTTGATCTTGCCCTGAGTCTGGCGGCAACGACAGACAAGTTGCAGGCCAGCGAAACCGAGCTGATCGCCACGCTGCGTCAGCTGCAGCAGCTCAACTCCGATAACGACACGCTGGCCGCAACGATCCTGCACGCGCTGCAACTGGCCGGTGTCGAGCTGACCCGCGAAATTCTGGCGACCTATCCCGCGGCCGTGCGTGATTTGCTCGAAGGTCAGCAGGCGGCGGAAAAAGTCTGGTCGCTGTATGCCGCGCACAGCAGCGGTGGCAATGCCGAAGGCCTGCGTCGGTTGTTGCTCGCGATCATCCGCGATTTGCGCGTGGTATTCATCCTGCTCGCGCGGCAACTCGTGCGCTTGCGCAGCGCCGGACAATTGCCGCCCGAACAGCAGCGCGCCCTAGCCAAGCTCACCGCCGATATTCATGCGCCGCTGGCGAATCGGCTCGGCATCTGGCAACTGAAGTGGGAGCTGGAAGATCTGGCATTGCGTTACGCGCAGCCCGAGGTTTACCTGCGCATCGTGCGGCTGCTCGACGAGCGCCGCGAAGATCGCGAAACCTTTATCCGCACCACCATCGCCAGCCTGCAGCACGCATTGGCCGAGAATGGCATCGCCGCCGAACTTGCCGGCCGACCAAAACACATCTATTCGATCTGGCGCAAGATGAGTCGCAAGGGCAGCGATTTTTCCGAGCTGTACGACATCCGCGCAATTCGTGTGCTGGTCAGCGACGTCGCCACCTGTTACGCCGCGCTCGGCATCGTGCATTCGTTGTGGTCGCATGTGCCGGGCGAGTTCGACGATTACATCGCGCATCCGAAGGGCAATAATTACCAGTCGCTGCATACCGCCGTGATCGGCCCGGAGGGCAAGACGCTGGAAATCCAGATTCGCTCGCACGACATGCATGCGCACGCCGAACTCGGTGTCGCCGCGCACTGGCGCTACAAGGAAGGCGGCGGTGGCGACGCCAGTTTCGAGCGCAAGATCGCGTGGATGCGCCAGTTGCTCGAAAGCAAGGACGAGCGCGAGGATGCCGACAGCGCGCTGCTCGCGGGTTTCCGCACCGACATGCTCGAAGACCGCGTTTACCTGTTGACGCCACGCGGCCAGGTGATGGATTTGCCGAGCGGCGCGACCGTGCTCGATTTCGCCTATCACGTGCACACCGATGTCGGCCATCGTTGCCGCGGCGCCAAGGTCAACGGTCGCATCGTGCCACTCGGCTTCCAGCCGGCGACCGGCGATCGCGTCGAAATTTTGACTGGCAAGGTGATCGAGCCGCATCGCGACTGGCTCAGTCCGCATCACGGTTATCTGCACACGCATCGCGCGCGCGACAAGGTGCGCGCGTGGTTCCGCCACGTCGACCTGGATGCGAATCTCGCCGCCGGTCGCGCCTTGTTCGAGCGCGAGCTGAAACGCCTCGCGCTGGGTTCGGTCGATGTCGATTTGTTGCCAGCAAAGTTCCAGTTGCAAACGCATGAAGAATTGCTCGTCGCGCTGGCCATCGGCGACATCGGCACGAGTCAACTGGCGCGTGCGCTGCACGAGCAGCAGACGCCGCGCGAGTTGCCGAAACCGACGTTGCCACCACCGTTGCCGCGCACCGCACGCGATGCCGTCACGATCGAAGGCGTCGGCAATCTGTTGCGCGTGATCGCACGCTGTTGCCAGCCGTTGCCGGGCGATGTGATCGTCGGTTTCATCACCAAAGGCCGCGGCGTATCGATCCATCGCGCCGACTGCGGCAGTCTTGCGCATCTGCGCGCGCGCGACGCCAATCGCGTGATCGAAGTGGAGTGGGGCGGCACGCGTGCGCAATCCTACGAAGTCGATGTGGTGTTGCGCGGCTACGATCGAAAATCGTTGCACAAGGATGTGACTACAGTGATCGCCGCGGCGAACGTGCATATGCTGGCGGTCGATGCGCGCGTGGAAAATACGACCGGTATCGTCACGATGCGTTTTGCGTTGCGCGTCAGCGATTACGGCCAGCTCAGCGCGCTGCTGGCACAGCTCTCGGGTGTGCCGAATATTATCGAGGCGCGACGTCTAGCGTGAGAACCTGCTCAATATCTTACTGCGCGACCCTGATCGAGGCTCATGCGCTGCTCGAAATGCTCACATACGAAAAGTATGCTCCGCTTTCGACAACTGCATCTTGCGTTGCTCTATCTCCGGCATCCATGCCGTCGTCTGCGCTGCGCGGTACATGGATGTAAAAGTGCCGCGAGCGCAGGACGCGCAAGAGCGGCCTCTTCACCTCGCTGAGGGCCGCTCGCTACAGATATTGAACAGGTTTGGCACTGCCGAATATTCAGCCTGCGCGTGCTAATGTCGTACCAGCAAGGCGTCGCATGCGCGCCATCAGTCCTTATCGAATAGCTTAGCGCCCATGACTGAAACACCACGAAACCGGCCATCGCATACTCGCGAGGAACCTCGCTTCGGCAACATCGACGCGGCGCCGGATGCTGTTAGTCAGCGCGCGGTAATGCGCGCCGATGTGCGAACCACACGAACTGCCGCGACGAGGTCCGCGCGGCGTGGTGGGGGATTGTGGTTGTGGTTGCTGATCGGGGTTGTCGCGGTTGCGGCGCTTGGCTATTTCAACCAGGATAAATTGCGCAAGCTGCTGCCGAATACCGAATTGAACGACCTCATCGCGCGCGGCAATCAGGCGTTGGCGCAAAACAAACTCAGCGGCACGCACGGCGACAGCGCGCGCGAATTGTTCCAGTCGGTGCGTGTGCTCGAACCCGATAACGAGCAGGCCCGCGTCGGCCTGGATCAGGTCGGTTTGCACATGCTGACGCAGGCGCGTGAGGCGCTGCAAAACAAGGATTACGTCGCGGCGCACATCATGCTCGATGGCGCGCAGGAGTTGCTGGCCGGCGGCGCCGAACTCGAAAAATTCCAGGCCGATCTGCACACTGCCGAATCGCGCGGCAGCCAAACGGAAGCGGTCTTGCAAAAAGCCGATGCGGCGCTTGCTGCGGGCAAGTTACTGGGCGCAGGTGGCGCGGCGTCTTTGTATCAACAAGTGGCGAGCGCGGATGCCGGCAACGCGCTCGCGCAAAACGGCCTGAAAAAAGTGGCGGCGGCACTGGCCAACCAGACGCGCGATGCGATCGCCGCTGGCAAGCTCGAACTGGCCAATCAGCATATCGGCGAGCTTGCGCAACTCAATGCCAGTTATCCCGATGTTCCGGAATTGCGCGGCCAACTCGCCAAGGCGCGCAGCGAAGCGCAGGCGGATCAGACCGCCGCGTTGACACAGGGTGTGGAACGCGGCGAAGCGGAATTGCATGCGGGACATTTCAGTGGCGACGCTGGCGCGGCCGAGGCGATTTTTCAAGACGTGCTGAAACGCGATCCAGCGAATGCGCGCGCCAAGGCGGGCTTGCGCGCGGTGGCGCAAGCACTCATCGTGCAGGCGAACGCGGCGCTCGATGACAGCCATGTCGATGTTGCCGACAAGCTGCTGAGCCATGCCGAAAAACTCGGGCCGGCGGGTGCCGAATTGCAGGCAGCACGGAATCATCTGCGCGAAACACGTGAGCAACTCGATATCGAAAATCAGCGTGCGCAAATTTCGCCCGAGCAGCAGAATCGCATCAGGCAATTATTGCTGCAGGCGAATCGCGCGCTGGCCACAGGCAACTTGATCGTGCCGCCGGGCGATAGCGCTTACGACAAATTTCGCGCGGTGCTTGCCATCGACGGCAACAATGCGCTGGCGCTGGATGGCTTGAAGCGTTTGCCGCAGCGCGCGCGAGAATTGTTCGAGCGTGAGCTGCGCAATAGCCAGCCGGGCAAGGCGCGCATCCAACTCGATGCGCTGGCCGATAGTGACCCCGATGCGGTCGGCCTGTCGGCGATGCGCCGACGCCTGGCAAATGCGTATCTCGATCAGGCCGAGCAACGCATGGCCGAAGGCGTGCCGACCGATGCGTTTCGCGCGCTGAAAAACGCACGCGAAATCGATCCGCAAAATCCGCGCATCGCAGAAGTGGATCAAAAATTGCGTTGATGAAACAGCGCCACGACAAGGTCGCCGCGGCGCATTGATTTTTTACTTGCGCAGGATCGTCTCCACGGCACGGCGCGCCGCATCGAATGAAAAATATCGACGCACATTCTCCAGACCGTTCATCGACAATTGTTGCCACAAGATCTCATCGCTGTAGGCGCGCACGATCAGCGCCGCCAGCTCTTGCGGATCGTCGGCGACCAGCACATCTTCGCCGTTGCGCACGTGCATGCCTTCCACCGCAATGCCGGTGGCGACGACCGGCAAGCCGTAACTCATCGCCATGTTCACCTTGCCCTTGACGCCGGCACCATAACGCAGCGGCGCGATCGACAGGCGGCAACCGTCCATATACGGCGTGATGTCGGGCAAAAATCCGTGCACGATCACGCCGTCGGCCTGCAGCTCCAGGATCTCCACCGGCGCCTTGCTGCCGATCACGTGGAACTGCACGTGCGGTAATTGCGAACGTACGTGCGGGAACACCTCGCGCACAAAAAATTGCACCGCATCGATATTCGGCGGATGCTGGAAACCGCCGACGAACACCAGGTCGTGACGCTCAGTGAACGGGCGTCGGCAACCGAATACCTCGTGCACGTTCGACAGCACTTCGATACGCACATCCGGCACTTCGTGTCCGAGGATCTCACGCTCGACCGGGCTCACCACGAGCGTGACATCGCAGTCGCGCATGAGCCTGAGTTCCTGCACCTTGGTCTTGGCGGCTTCGCGTGCGATGTCGGCACTTTCGACGAGGGCGGCGGCGCGTTCCTCGCGCAAATAATGCAGATCGACCGTATCGAAAATCAGCCGCGCCTGCGGTGCATACAAGCGCACCAGATCGATGTAGTTGACGGCGATGTAGTGGCGCGAAATCACGATCACATCGAACAGGCTGCCGTTCTCGCGAAAGAAGCGCACGGTATCGTTGAGGTACGGGTGATACAGCGCTTCCACGCCGAGTCGTTGCAGCGGCGGCGTGTATTTTTCGTCGTAGGCGCGGTTGTCGGCGAAGAAGCTGACCTTGTAGTCGAGATCGATCAATACGCGCATGAGGTTGACCATGCGCAGCGAACCGGAGTCCTGATCGGGCGCCGGCATGCACGCATCGATAATCAGTGCGCGAGCGCCGATGCGATGTTCGCGCGCGATCTCGATGCGCGTATCGGGCGCCGGTTGCAGCGCCAGCGCG
>JANXUW010000002.1 GCA_025351985.1 Pseudolysobacter sp. | reverse complement strand
GTCGAATCCTCCGCTCCCAAAGCTGATTCCGAAGCGCTGGTGCGCGTGCGCAATCTGCGCACCGTGCTGGGCAGCAAGGTGATATTCGACGGTGTGAGCCTGGATATTCCGCGCGGCAAGATCACCGCGATCATGGGCCCGAGCGGCACCGGAAAAACCACCTTGCTGCGTCATCTCACTGGCCAGTTATTGCCGGACGCGGGAGATATTTTCATTGACGGGCAGAACGTGCCGAAACTCAGCCGCGACGCATTATTCAAGCTGCGCGAACGTATCGGTTACCTGTTCCAGAACTCGGCGTTGCTCACCGATCTGAGCGTGTTCGAGAACGTCGCGTTTCCATTGCGCGAACACGCCAAACTGCCCGAAGAATTGATCCACGCGCTGGTGCTGACCAAGCTGCAGGCGGTCGGTCTGCGCGGTGCCGCGCAACTCTCGCCGGGCGAGCTTTCCGGCGGCATGGCGCGACGCGTGGCGCTGGCGCGCGCGATCGTGCGAGATCCGATGCTGATTCTTTACGATGAACCTTTTGTCGGCCTCGATCCGATCGCGCTCAATCAGGTGTTGAAGCTGATCCGCACGCTGAATCAAACCCTCGGCATCACCAGCGTTTTGGTCGCGCACGAATTCGCCGCGGTGCGACAGATTGCCGATCTGGTGTATCTGATCGCGGGCGGCAAAGTCGCCGCGCAAGGCACGGTAGATGAACTGATCGCCGATACCTCGCCGTGGACACGCCAGTTTTTCGGCGGTGAATCCGACGGGCCGGTGCCGTTTCATTATCCCGCACGCGATTACGCCGAGGATCTCGGCCTGGCCGCGCCCAAGAACAAACCGGGAGCGGCGCGATGAGCGCAAAACCACAACGATTCGCACCGTTGAGCGACTCGATCGCGCAGATCGGCGCGTGCACGTTATTCCTGTTTTCGATCCTCGCCGCCGTGCCGCGTTCGCTGCTCAAACCGCGCCTGTTGATCCAGCAGATTTATTTCATCGGCGCGATGAGCCTGGTCATCATCATGACTTGCGGCCTGTTCGTCGGCATGGTGCTCGGCCTGCAAAGCTACAACGCCTTGAGCACGTTTGGTGCGACCGAAAAAGTCAGCACGCTGCTGGCGTTGTCGTTGTTCCGCGAACTCGGGCCGGTCATCACCGTGCTGCTGTTTGCCGGGCGCGCGGGCACCTCGATCACCGCCGAAATCGGCCTGATGCGCGCGACCGACCAGCTCGCCGCGATGGAGATGATGGCGGTCGATCCGATGTCCTACGTGATTGCGCCGCGTTTTCTCGCGGGCGTGATTTCGATGCCGCTGCTGGCCAGCGTGTTCAACATGATGGGCATCCTCGGCGGCTTCCTCGTGACGGTGAGCTGGCTCGGTGTGGATAGCGGCACGTTCTGGTCGAACATGACCGACAGCGTCGCGCTCGGCAAGGATATTTTGAACGGCGTGGCGAAGGCGTTCGCGTTCGGCATCGTCTCCACCCTGATCGCCGTGTACCAGGGTTACACGACGCCGGCGACCAGCGAAGGCGTTGCGTACGCGACCACGCGCACGGTGGTGTTTTCGTCGATCGCGATCCTCGCCATCGACTTTCTGATGACTGCATTTTTGCTGTGAGTAGACAACCATGAGTCAGAAACGCTCTTTCCAATTCGGCACCGGGCTGTTCATTCTGCTGGGTTTTGCGGCGCTCGGTTTTCTCGCGACACAAACCACCAGTCTGGCCAATTACACCGAAGGCGCGACGTACAACGTCGTCGGCCATTTTACCAATATCGGCCAGCTCAAATTGCGCGCGCCGGTGAAGATTGCGGGTGTGCGCATCGGTTCGGTCAAGGCGATCACGCTCACGCCGGACAAGCTCGATGCGATAGTCACGCTCGGCATCGATAAGCGTTATGTGCAGATTCCGGATGATTCTGCCGCGGCGATATTCACCAGCGGTTTATTGGGCGACCAGTACGTTGGCATCCAGCCCGGCGGTTCGCCGGACATGCTCAAGGAAGGCGATCAATTTGTGCTGACCCAGAACGCGATGCAACTCGAAGAGCTCATCGGCAAGTTCCTGGTCGGCAACGACAGTCCGAAAAAAGATGCCGCAGCGAAACCCGCTGCCGATAGCGCCGACAAGCCCGCATCGCAACCGAACAAATAAATTCTCTGGAGAAATACATGCTGCGTATTCTGACTATTGTTTTTGCACTGGCGTTGACGGTCGTGGCGCCGGCACGCGCCGACGTGCAGCTACCGAACGACGTCGTCGCCAGTCTGGTCGCTGATCTGAGCAAAACACTCGACGCGCGCCGAGCCGAGTTGCAGGCGAACCGCGAGGAGCTGCTCAAGACCATCGACAGTCTGCTGCTGCCGCGCTTCGACATCGACTACGCCTCGATCCTCGTGCTCGGCCAATACGCACCGAAGGCATCGCCGGAACAGCGCGCGCGTTTCGCCAAGGCGTTCTACAACTCGCTCGCACATCGTTATGCGGAAGGTCTGCTCAAATACACCGAGGGTCGCGTCAAGGTGTTGCCATTCAAGGGCGAGTTGAATGACAAGCGCAGCACTGTGCAGACCCAGGTGTCGCTCGATGACGGCAAGAACGTTGCAGTCGATTATTCGTTTCGCAAAACCCGCGATGGCGAATGGAAAGCCTACGATGTAACCATCGAAGGCATTTCCTATATCAGCAACTACCGCAACCAAGTAGCGGCGGAAATCCAGAAGACCAACCTCGATGCGCTAATAGCGCGTCTGGAAACCCAAGGCGAAAAAGCGCTCGAAAGCATGGATCAAGACAACAAGAAGTGAGCACGCCCAGCGCCACCTTGAAAGCAAGCGCAGGCCCGGCACCGGGCAGTCTGATGTTGTCCGGCACGCTGGATTTTGCCAACGCTGCCAGCGTATTTGCGCAGAGTACGGAATGGCTCACGCCAGAAATTCACGAGCTGGATCTCGCCGCCGTCAAGAATGCCGACAGCGCCGCGTTGGCGCTGCTCGTGGTATGGGCAGCGCAGGTGCAGCGCCGCGGCAATGCGCTGTCTTATCGGCACGTGCCGCAAGGTTTGCAGGCATTGGCGAAATCCTGCGCGGTGGATGCGGTACTAGACATTCGCGCCAACTAGCTGTTTACGATATCGGTCTATATCCTAGCCTCGAGGGAACAACTCGGGGCTATTTTTTTGCGAAACACTTCATCCTTTTGTACCTACCATTCGCGATAGCTGAACCGCGAGTCCATCGCAGCTATTTTAGTCGTGTACATTTCTCGAATTCATGAGGGCTGCAGATGTCGACTGACATCGAGAAGATCATCGCGCTTGACCAAGAACTTGAGCACGTTGAATTCAAGTGCAACAACGGGA
>JANXUW010000729.1 GCA_025351985.1 Pseudolysobacter sp. | reverse complement strand
TAATCGAGTCCGGCGCGACGCAGCTTGGCGTGATCGAGATCGAAACCCAGCGGCCGGATCAGATGCAGGCGCGCGCCGGTATTCGCGCAAAGTCGAATCACATTGCCGGTGTTCGGCGGAATTTCCGGTTGGTACAGAACGACATGCAGCATGTCGCGATTATTCGTCAGCACGACGCTGGCGACAAGCGCCGCCATTCGATTCGCGCGCGATCGGACGTTATGGCGTGAGTGTCATGCTGACGATACGAACATTCGTCGGCACGCCGCGCGAATCGCGTGCCGCCACCAGCTCACGTATTGCTGCGGCCTCGTTGGCAGATCGTCTTGCCACTCGCTCGGCAGTTTCTGCGGCAACAGATTCACTCATGGCAACACGCATTGCCGAAGGTTTTCCAACCGCCACGCGATGCGTTACCGCCCATGCGCCGACGCTCGCAAACATCACCAGTCCCAGCGTGCCACGTACCAATTGCATTTTCATGTTCATGACTTTTTCCTTGGCGCCGGATCGCCGTATTGGCGGCGATCCTCCGATTTAATGATCTTTGGCATTCTTTGTAATCGATGCGTTGCAATCCGCTTGCCAACAACGCAGGTTTTCATCGATTACGAGAACATAGATGCAGAATCAGGCGCTTGGGTTGCATCACGACATGAAAATGTTTCCGGCAGCACGGCGATCGATTGTCCGCGGACGGTCGTTGTGTCCGTTTATTGCGCGCCGCACGTCTTGACCAAAGGCGCTGCCTCGGCCTTCGCCAGCTCGGCTGCATCGACCGTCGCATGGCGATCACCAAGCGGAAACTCGACCCGCGCGGTGAGATTTTTTCCGTCCGCACC
Source organism: Pseudolysobacter sp. (assembly GCA_025351985.1). GTDB lineage: Bacteria > Pseudomonadota > Gammaproteobacteria > Xanthomonadales > Rhodanobacteraceae > Pseudolysobacter. The sequence continues at coordinate 4,310 of JANXUW010000729.1, read as the reverse complement.
GCGAATGTTCAACATGCCCTCGAAGCGCAGCAACTGGCGTGTGGCGATGTCGTAACTGACATCGATATGCGGCAACGCGAAGCTGTACCAGCTATCCATGGCGAGGCGGATCAACATCTCGCCATGACCGACCGACGGTTCGGAAATACGCTTCACCTTGAACTCGTAAAAACGCACGCGGCTCGGCACGAGAAACGGAATGCTGACCGAATCGCCATGTTGCAACTCCTGCCAATGACGTTGCACGAACGTGTCGAAACCCGCGTCGATCACGCTGTCTTTTTCGCTCGGCAACGGCTGCACGTTTTCCGGCTGATCGCTACCGCGCCGCATGAACACCTCGCGCCCCTTGCCGCCTTGGCGCACACCTTCGCGATAACCCAGGCGCGCGTCGTCGAGCTGGAAATCCGGCGCCTGCGCATCGCCACCGGCGCGCACGTGCTTGCGTGCAAACACGCTGCCATCGGGGCATTGATAGACCACGATACGCTGATCCGTCGGACTCGCATTCAGATAATGTACTTCGCGAAACAACAAACGATGATCGTCCAGCGCATACGCGTTGCCGGCGTAGCTGTGCGGTACAGCCGGCGTCTCCGCCTGCGCCAGAACATTTTGCGTCGCGCATAAAACAGTCGCGACAAACACGATACGCATACGCTTACTCCAGGGATTCGATCACAACTCTACAGGTTGTGCCGATGAATTCTACGTCTACGTCCGCCGCCCAGATGCACGGCGCCGCGCGCCGTTCAGCGCGCAGCAATATGGGGGGAGCCGTATACTTCGCCACCTTTTGTCCTTGCTCGAAACATGCCTTTCATCGCCATTAACGGCATCCAGTTGCATTACCAAACCTGTGGTGCCGGCCCGCCGTTGCTGTTGATCCATGGGCTGGGATCGAGCGGTGACGACTGGGCATTTCAGCAGCCGGATTTCGCCGTGCATTTCCATTTGATCCTGCCCGACCTGCGCGGTTCGGGGCGCAGCGACAAACCGCGTGGTACGTATTCGATCCAGCAATTCGCCGATGACTTGTGGGCCTTGCTCGACAAACTGCATATCGCTGAAATCAGCATCGTCGGATTTTCGCTAGGCGGCGCGGTGGCGTTGCAAATGGCGGCCGATCAATCGCGTCGCGTACATGCGCTGGTGCTGGTCAACAGCCTGCCGAGCTATCGCATCGACCACTGGAAAAAATGGCTGGAGGCGAAGTTGCAGATCGGCCTCGTGCGTACGCTCGGCGTGCGGCGCACGGCGGCGCTGGTGGCGCGACGAATGTTTCCGCACGAGCATCAAATCCCGATGCGCGAACGCGTGGTCAGCGTGGTCGGCGCAAATCCGCGCCGCGCGTATCTGGCGACGATCAAGGCATTGATCGGCTGGAGCGCGGCGCAGCATTTGTCGCGCATCGCCTGCCCGACCTTGATCGTCGCGGCGGAGCACGACTACACGCCGCTCGCGGAAAAACACGATTACGCGGCGCGTCTGCCGAACGGTCGCATCAGCGTATTCGCCGGTTCGCGGCACGGCACGCCGTTCGATGCGCGCGAGGAATTCAATGCGCGCGTGCTGGCATTTTTGCAGGAATGCCATGCGCTGGAAGGCGCACCGATGGCGGTCGCGCAAGGCTCCTCGCCAGCGATCAGCGGCTAGGCAAGTACCATCGCGAAAACTTCGTGACGCAGCATCAATACAGGCGTTGCGGATCGTCCGGCGGTCGCGCCGAATAGCGTTTGTAGTGCCACTGATATTGTGCTGGCGCAATGCGCACGCAGGTTTCCACACCTTGATTCAGTGCAGCGGCCGCGACGTTCAAATCTTCATCGGCAATCGCCGCGAGCGCCGGCACGAAGTGCAGCCGATACCCCGCGCCTTGCGGCAAGCGCTCGGCAAAACTGAACAGCACCGTCGCGCCGGTACGTTGCGCGAGACGCGACACCAGCACCATGGTCAATGCGCGCACGCCGAAGAACGGTGCGAACTCGCCGTCGCCTTGTTTCGGCTCCTGATCCGGCAAGATTCCGACCACGCCGCCCGCACTCAGGCGCTTGTACAAGGTACGCACGCCGGCACCCTCGGCACGCACCTGTTCGGCTTGCAGCGTACCGCGCGCCTTGAGCAATAGCGGTTCCAGATCGGCCTGCCGCGGCGGGCGATAAGCCACCGCAATCGGCGCACGACTGCACAGATAAAAGTTCAGCAACTCCCAGCAACCGAGATGCGGCGCGGCGATGATCAAGCCATGTTTTGCGGCGAGCGCGGCATCGTAGAATTCCACGCCGCGCACTTCGCGGATCAGACCGAGCGCCGCATGCGCATCGCCCGACCAGACCTTGGTGACTTCGAGAAACGACTTGCCGGTTTCGCCCAGCGTGCGTTGCAACAACGCAGCATGCTGCGCCTCGTCGAGCTCGGGAAATGCGAGCTGCAGATTGCGCCCGGCAATACGCCGCTCCTTGCCGTGCGCGACCCAGAAAATCCAGCCGAGACCGGCACCAAGACGATGCAGCATGCGCAGCGGCAAGCGCCCGCAACTGCGAATCAGGAAATACAGCAAGGCAATATGCCAGCGCATGGCGATCACACGAAAAATGGTCAACTATTGTAGCGGCTGCGACGCATTGTCCGTCTTTGGCTTTGTTTTGCGTTTGTAGGAAGGACGCTAAACCAATCATTGCCGACACCTGCGCGGCAATCGAACACCCACTTGGATACCGAATCGATGATTGCACTGATCCAGCGCGTGAGCGAAGCGCATGTCGATGTCGCCGGCGAGACCATCGGCGCGATCGGTCGTGGTGTGCTTGCGCTGGTGGCGGTGCAACCGGGCGATGGCGAAGCACAGGTCGAACGTACGCTGCAGCGCTTGCTTCGTTATCGCATTTTCGGCGACGACAGCGGGCGCATGAATCGCTCACTTGCCGATATCAACGGCGGCCTGCTGCTGGTCTCGCAGTTCACTCTGGCGGCGGACACCCGCAGCGGCATGCGCGCCGGTTTTACCGCGGCGGCAACGCCGGAAGAAGGCGCGCGCTGGTTCGCGCGGTTGGTGGAACTCTCGCGCAGCCGGCATGCCGACGTGGCGTGCGGAAGGTTCGGCGCGGACATGCAAATCCATCTGATAAACGACGGTCCGGTCACGTTCTGGCTTGAAGCGCGATGAAACCGTCTGCATATAACGTGCATCCAAGCAGCATCGCGAACGCGCCGCAGCCAGCGCGGCTGTTTTTCGCAGATGCCAGCAAATTCAGTCAGTTAAGTCACTCTTGACACCCCGCCTATACTGCAAGGTTCTAGTTAGCAGCATATTACTTACGGAATCCCATGGCGATCGAGACAACACCCGCGCAGCAACAATCCGAAATCAAAACGCTGATCATCAAAGGCAAGGAACAGGGTTACCTGACCTACGCCGAAGTCAACGATCACCTGCCCGACGACATCGTCGATCCGGAGCAGCTCGAAGACATCATCGGCATGATCAACGAGATGGGTATCGAGGTGCATGAAGTAGCACCCGATACCGAAACCCTGCTGCCCGAAACACCGGTCGCCACCGATGACGAAACCGCCACCGAAGAAGCCGTCGCGGTATTGTCGGCGGTGGATTCCGAGGTCGGCCGCACCACCGATCCCGTGCGCATGTACATGCGCGAAATGGGCACGGTCGAATTGCTCACGCGCGAGGGCGAAATCGCGATTGCGAAGCGCATCGAGGAAGGCCTGAATCAGGTGCAGTCCTCGCTGGCGAGTTTCCCGTGGTCGATCCATTTGCTGCTGGAGGAATTCGACCAGCACAAGGAAGGCAAGAAGCGTCTCTCGGAAGTGCTCACCGGTTTTCTCGATATCGAACCGCCACCGCCGCCGGAAGTGATCGAAGCGCTGCTCGAAGACGACAGCAGCGAAGCCGTGGCCAAGGATGACGAAGAAGAATCTGCCGAAGGCGAAGAAGCCGCGCCCGGCGATACCGGCCCGGACCCGATCGAAGTGGCCAACCGCATGGAAGAACTGCGCGGTTATTACACCAAGTTCCAGAAGGCCACGTCCAAGGCCGGCCTCGACGACAAGAAAGCGCAGAAGATTCGCGACTCGATGGCCGAGGCGTTCCTCAAGCTCAAGCTGCCGTCGATCATGATCGACAGCTTTGTGCGCAAGTTGCGCGACGTGGTGCAGAACATCCGCTCGCACGAACGCATCATGATGGACGTCTGCATCAAGCAGGCGAAAATGCCGCGCAAGGATTTCCTCAAGGCGTTTCCGTCGAACGAAACCAATCTCACGTTTGCCGATGAACTGATCCGCAAGAA
>JANXUW010000714.1 GCA_025351985.1 Pseudolysobacter sp. | reverse complement strand
TTCTCGATCAGCGGCGGTGCCAATCCGTGGACCGATACGACGTCGCTGGCATTCCTCAGCGCGGCCAACGCCGGTATTTTTGTCGCAGCGGCCGGCGGTAATACCAGCACCACGGTGCCGGTGGCATTGCCTGGCACGGTCAATCATAACGAGCCATGGGTCACCACGGTAGCTGCGGGTTACCACACCGGCGGTTCGCTCGGTTTCTTGTCCACAGTAGATGGTGCCGGCGCACCGGCACCTTTCAACGTCAAGCCTGCACCGGGCGGTTATCAGATTTCCGCATCGGTGCCGAGCACTGAAATCAAGGTCAGCCCGAACTACGCCGTGTCCGGCGCGAGCGGCGATGGTTGCGTTGCGTACCCTGCGGGAACGTTCAGCGGCAAGATTGCGCTGGTGCAATACTTCGGTGGCTGTGGTACCGCCACGATGGCTACAAACGCGGTTGCAGCAGGTGCGGCAGTGGTACTGATCGCGAACACGGTTGATGTCTACCTGAACAGCGGTGCGGTTCAGCCGGTCATTCCCGTGTTCGTAACCACGGCCACTTCCGCAGCGGCACTCGTTGCGTATGCAGGCGGCGGCGGCAAGACGGCCAGCATCGCTTATCCGGCGTATCGTTTCTTGGGCGCGATTCCGGATGAAACCGCCGATTTCAGCCTGCTCGGTCCAAATCCGTACAACCTGATCAAGCCCGATGTACAGGCACCTGGCGTGAACATCATTGCTGCGTTCAACAGTGCCGTTTCGACTACGGTCGCTCCGCTCGGCGCCGCTTCTGCCGCACCGGATGACGGTACCTCGATGGCCACGCCGCATACCGCGGGCGCCGGCGCACTGCTGGCGGGCATGCATCCGGACTGGACGCCGATGGAAGTCAAATCGGCATTGATGATGACCGCCAAGGAAACCGGATTGGTCAAGCCGAATGGCACGACCGCCAGCGATTTCTTTGATCGCGGTTCGGGTAGCATCCACGTCGATCTGGCGACCAAATCCGGCCTAGTGATGAACGAAACCGGCGCCAACATGACGGCCGCAAATCCGGGCAAGACCAATGCCGCGACCGGCAAGCCGGGTGATCCAACCAGTTTGAATCTGGCCAGCATGCAGAACTCGTCATGCATCACCTCGACCGGTCCGAACACCAGCACCAACAGCTGCAGCTTCACGCGTACCGTGCGCAGCACTCAGATCGATTCCGTCAAGTGGACTGCCAGCTTCGCCGGCAACGTCACCGGCAGCATCACGCTGGATGGTGCGACTACATCGACCACGAGCTTCACGATCGGTGGACACGGCTCGACGCAGAAGTTTGCGATCAACGCCGCTGCAAGTGGCGCGTTGGTTGCGGGAACGTATGCATTCGGTGAGCTGGTGCTGACGCCAAGCAATACCGCCCTCACGACGCTGCATTTGCCGATTGCACTTTCGGTACCTGCACCGACTATCGGCGGTAATGTGGCGATCGTGATCGATATTCCGAACGGCTCGACCACGGCTACCGCCACGTTGAATGTCGCCAATACCGGTGGCCCGACCTTGAACGTCACCAACACCAATTTTGGCGATGCGGTACCGCACGTCTATCCGGTGTTGAACCAGGTCAGCCAAGCCAGTAACGGCTTCTACAGCGTGTATTTCACCAATGCCGGCGGCGGAGCCTATGCTGCGGACGACTTCCAGGTGTATGGCACTGGCGTCAACCTGAGCAAGATATCGGCGCCCGGTTTTGTGCCTAGCGGTGGAACTGCGTTGAGCGCGCTGCCGACCAGCCAGATGATCCGTTTCCGCATTTACGCCGACAATGCCGGCGCACCTGCGGGCGATCCGGAACATACCGCTGTGCCGCCGGTGTGGAGTTACTCCGCCGCACGTAATGGTGCCGGTGTTACGGTAACCGGCAATACGATTGCGCTGAACCTGACCAATGCCGCCGTGCCACCGACCAACCTCAGCACGGGCCGTTATTGGGTCGAGGTCAATCCGGAAGAAACCACGGCACAAGGTGGCTGGGTGCAGTTCGTTTCCAACAGCACGCGTTTCGGCAATCCGCCACGTTCATGGGCCGGTCCGGTGTTCACCGGCGGCGACAGCACGTGGGATCTGCTGAGCACCGACTACCCGGGTTTCGCATTGCGCATCGAGCAGACTGGTACTTGCGGCGGCGCCTGGCTCACTGCCGGTACGCCAACCCTGACCATCGGCGCACTGAGCAGCACGGCCTTGTCATTGAGTGTGGACAGCACACTGTTCCCGAGCGGCACCACGGCTTCGGGTTTCCTCTGCCTGCAAAGCAACGATGCTGCGACACCGACCCAGTTGGTGCGTGTGGTAGCCATCCAGCACTAAGCGTAAAAATGGATGACGCGGTTCGTTTGAACCGCGTCATCGAATCAAGCAAAACGGGCCGTGGCGACACGGTCCGTTTTTTTATGCGGATGACTCAATACGCCAGTCCGTTTTTCTCGCCGTACAACATAAAAACTTCGCGAGCCTCGTCGCGCAGCAGATCGCGTTGCACGCGAATGCCGCGGCGTTCCAGCTCGCCGCTCCAGTCTGGCGGCAACGGGCCTTCGTCGAACTCGGTGAGTTCTTCCACGTCCGCACTGCGCGCGCCGATCAACAGTTCATCGATGCCGGCCCAGATGCTCGCGCCGTAACACATCGCACAGGGCTGCGCGCTCGTGGCGAGTATGTAACGCGTGCCATCTTCGTTCAGTCGATGCCGTTGCATCCGCGACTGCGCATTCATGAACGCCATCATCTCGGCATGCGCGACCGAGCATTGTTCGGGCACGACGCGGTTCACGCCGGGGCCGACGATGCGTCCATCCTGCGAAAAAATCACCGCGCCGAATGGCCCTCCCGTGCCGAGTTCGACATTGCGTCGCGCCAGTTGGATCGCCAGTGCAACACGTTGTTCGTCGGTCGCATAAATCGCGTAACCGTCGATTTCAGTGGCGATCCAGTCGGGCAGGGAAAGGTGAATCGGGGAATGCTGCATTGGAGATCGAACCTGTAAATGAGTAAACACGGTGATGGTCAGATTATCTTTCGATACGTCATTCGAC
>JANXUW010000689.1 GCA_025351985.1 Pseudolysobacter sp. | reverse complement strand
CCGACAGCGGCTACTCCCTTCCCGATCGTGGCGTCAATTGGCGAGCCGTTGGCGACGCGGCAACGCCGGCTTCAACGTCCGTGTCGACCAGCGAAGCATCAACACCATCAAACGCGGGCCTCGGCGAAACCGATCCGCTGATCGCGCCACCGACCGGATACGAAACCGCCGCCGCCGCGCGCCAGTCGCTCGAAGCGCGCACGGATGTGCAGACGCACGCAAATCCGCAGGGTTGGTGGATCGTGGAGATTCCGACCGAACACCGAATCTGGGCGTTTACGTCGGACGATCATCCCGCGCATCCCGCCGCCGTCGCGCGCGAAGCGGTCAACGAGCACGGCGTGATCCGCATCCGCATGGCGGTGTTATGCACGGCGTCGAAAGAAGCGTGCGACGCGCTGGTGGAAGAATTCAAACCGCTCAACGAAGAAATGCGCAAGCGTTTGCAGCAGAATTTGTAGGTCGGATTAGCGGCACAGCCGCGTTATCCGACAACGGCCATTTGTCGGACGCGCTTTCCATCGACCATCCTTTAGTGGATGCCGCAAGACACGTATCCTGCTTCGAGGCGCGCACGTCGGACAAACGGCGTAACCGCCTGTCCGACGTGCCTGATCTAGGCGCGTTGCGTGCGCGCTAGCGCGATGCCGACCATCAGCCCACCGAGCAACAGCAGCATCCAGCGACCCAGCAGCGGTATCGCGATCGGTGGGCCTACCGCCAGCACGATCACTTGCGCAGTCGCGGTCGCGGTGAAGTTGCCGTCACCCGAATAGAAGGCGCTCAGCGTCTGGTTGCCAGCGGCAGAGAAACCGGAGAAGTTGCAGGTTGCCGTTGCGCTGTTCGCTCCCGCAGGCACGAGTGCGACGGGCGAACAGGCCAGAACCAGCCCGCCGGTGCAGGCCGCGTTGATCGTCGTCGCGTTGGCGCAGAACGTTACCGTGCCGGTTGGTGGATCGCCGGTAACGGTTGCGACGATGGTGATCGGCGCGTTGAAATTCACCGGGTTGGGCGTCGCGACCAAAGTCAGCGTGGTCGTATCCTTGCCGATGCTCAGGCTCAGGTTGACGGGTGTCGCCGCGTTGTAGTTCGCATCGCCACTCTGCGCCGCAGTTATCACGCAATTGCCCGTGCCCGCATTGATGCCCGTCACCATGCCTGCACTCGTCACGCTGCAATCGGCCGACGTCGTCGAGAATATGATCGGATAATTTGCACTGGGCGTCGCCGTCGTAGTCGCCGTCACTGGGCCGGTGCCGTTCACTGTTACCGTCGGCGCCGTTCCGAAAGTGATCGCCTGGTCGGCCTGGCCGATGGTCAGCGTGCCGTCGACGTAGCTGATCACGTAGTTCGAATCGACTGCGCCGCTGGCTTTGATCGGATAGGGGCCTGCGGGGGATGTGGTCGTCGCCGTCGTGGTGATGGTCGGCTGCGGGGCGAGGCTAGCGGCGGAATCGCCATTGACGAAGCCGGAATAGCTTGCCGTGAAACCCGGGTTGCTCACGCCATACACACGGCTGGCATTGTTCGCGGCGATCGTCAGCGGGGCCGGTGTGATGTTCAGTGCGCCCGCCACATAGGTGACGCTGTAATAGCTCGGCGCAACCGCACCGCTGGCCGTAATCGGATAGCCGCCGACGACGACGGGCGAGGCGGACGCGGCCGTCGTCGAGAGGGTGGGCGGCGTGGTGAGACTCGCCGCCGTGTCGCCATTGACGAAACCGGAATAGCTTACGCTGAGCGTAGGTACGACACTGCCGTAGACCTTGGTCGCATCGTTGGCCGTGATGGTCAACGGCGTCGTAACCAGAAGCGTAGCGCTGGCCGCTGCTCCCGCCAGCGCCTCGCTCGATGTGACCGTGCTGGTGGTGTCGAGCAGCAGTCCCGCATTCGCTGCGAGCACCTGAAGTGAAATCGTGCATGAAACGCCTGCTGCCAAACTATTGGCGAGCACGCTGAAAAAGCCTGCGGGAGCGTTGATGGTGATAGTGCCTCCGCCCGTCCCGGCAAGGGTGCCACAGGTGCCGCCGGTCTGGCTCACCAACGTCAGGCCGGCCGGAACCGAGTTGCTGAAGGACACATTGGTCAGAGCAACCGTCGTCGGATTCGTGACCGTGACCGTGAAGGTACTGTTGCTGCCTACGGCGACTGACGCCGGACTGAACGCTGTACTGAGCGATGCGGCCGCCACTTCGACGGCGCCGATGTCGCAGACTGCGCCTTGCGGCCGTGGCACTCCGCGTTGGTCGGTAATTGCGCAGGTGGAATTGTTGCCTGCATCGATGGCCGAACTACCGGCACCGGGCAGCCGCGTTTGCGTCAACCCGCCGTTGTAGGCCAGCGCGCCGAGCTTGGGATCGGTGGTAAAGACATGATCGGTGCAGGTGTTGCCGTCGCCGCTGGTGCAGCCGCCCTGCAGCACGCTGTAGTGGAGGGTGGTGGTGGCCGTTGCCGAATTGTTGAAGAGCTCGCCGCCGGTATCGCCCCACAGAATGACGTTGTTCAGCACCGGGTTGCTGTGCCCGGCGGTGAAGCTGTTGGCGGCACCATCACTGTATATCGCAGCGCCTTTGCCGGTGGCGCTATTGCCGCTGAAGGTGACATTGTTCAGCGTTGGACTGCTGGTGCCGCTATTTGTTGTGTAGGTGCTGCCGGTGGCATCGTTGTACACCGCGCCGCCGTTGGGCGCGCTGTTGCCGCTGAAAGTAACATTGCTCAACGTCGGGTTGCTGTTGCCGCCGGAGCTGCCATCGTTATACATGGCACCGCCTTTGAGCTGGGCGCTATTGCCGCTGAAGGTGACGTTGTTCAGGGTCGGGTTGGCGTTGGCACCTGCGGCGAAGCCAGAGCCGTAGTTGTATATCGCACCACCGCTGCTGGTGGTGCTATTGCCATTGAAGACCACGTTGTTCAGCGTCGGGCTGCTATTGCCGGCGAAGCCGTAGTTGACGATCGCACCGCCGAAGCCATTGATGGCACTATTGTTAGTGAAGGTGACGTTGTTCAGCACCGGACTGCAGTCGCCGAAGTTGCCGGCGTTGAACATCGCGCCGCCGATGCCATTGGTGACCTTGTTGCCGATGAAGGTGACGTTGGTCAGCACCGGGTTGCCGACGCCGCCGGCGGCACCAACGTTGAGCATGGCACCACCATGTGACTGAGTGCTACCGCCGTTATCCACGCTATTGTTGCTGAAGACGACGTTGGTCAGTACCGGGCTGCTGATGCCGCCGTAGAATCCACTGTTGACCATCGCACCGCCGCTACCGATGGCGAAGTTGCCGCTGAAGCGGACATTGCTCACGGTCGGGCTGCATCGAATGTCGCTGCCCGGGGGGTTGCCCTCACCGTTGCCCTCGGCGTTGCAGTAGAACCCGCCACCAGCACTAGGGTTGTTGCCGGCTGTGACGGTAACGCCGTCGAGTACGGTGTCGGTGTTGATCGGAGTCGTCCTGCCATCGAGATACACGACGGTGTTGCTATTGCTGCCATTGTGGGCGGCATCCACGGTCAGATCGACGCCGTTGGTATTGGTGTCGTTGCCGTCGATATCGCCAGAAAGCACGGTGAGGTTGGCTGCGAAGTCGCGGCTGGCCCGCGCGGTTTCACCGCCAGCAAAGCCACCGTAGATCGCGACGCCGGGATGAATGTTGAAACTGGCCGAACGTTCGGCCCCGGTCACGCTGGCCAGATTGGCGGGCGTGACCGGCTTGTATACGCCCCTGGCCAGCCAGATTTCGCTGCAGCTGCCATTGCCCAGCGCGCCTTGCAAGGTAATGGCGTGAGTGGTCCAGTCGCTGCCGTCGTTACTGACGGTACCGGTCTTGGTGACGCGGCAGACGGCTGCCCACACGGGGGAGCTCGTAAGTATCAGTAACGCACAGACCAACATCGGCCAGAGCCGATTTATCGAACGACGCATTGGAATTCTCCCTGAATCCGCGAAGCGCAATGCACGGAGTCTAGCAAATGCTTGCGCTTTGAATGTCTAGCTCCGTCGGAAAAGCGCCACCACAACAGGATGGACTACGGAAAACGCTTGCCGAGGTCGAAGGCGCGTTGTCGGACGACGCGGCTGCGCCGCTCATCCGACCTGCAAACTTACTGGACTCAACGCGACGGCGGGCGTTTCGGTTTGCCGCTCGGGCGAGGTGATTTGAACGGCGGGCGGCTGTCATGCGACGGGCGCGACGGGGCTGAACCACCTTCCGTGTGACGCGTGATTTTCAGCTGCTGGCCGGACACCCACACTTTTTTGAGATGACCGAGAATTTCCGACGGCATGCCTTCCGGCAGATCGATCAACGCATGATCGCCGCGGATGTCTATACGGCCAATATGTTTGCTGTCGAGTCCCGCTTCGTTGGCGACGGCGCCGACAATATTGCCGGGTTTGACGCCGTGATCGTGGCCGACTTCGACACGATAGGTTTCCATGCCCGGTTCGGTTTTGCTCGGACGCGGACGATCATGCGCCGGACGTTCCTGCGGCGCTCGTGTTTCGTTGACTTCGTGATGCTGACGTTCATCACGCGACGGACGAGCGGGTCGCTCATCGCGTGACGCACGCGCGGGACGTTCGGCGCGATCATATTCGGGACGCGCCGCACTGGCGCGGTCAACGGCTTCGGCGCGCTTGATGTCGCTGGCCGGATTCGATTCGAACGGCGAGCCGCTGCGGATATGCGCGGTTTTCGGGCGCTCGTCGCGATCATAGATCGGACGTTCGGCGCGGCTGCGATCGGGCTTGCGATCATTGCGCTCAGGACGTGTATTACGTTCGGGACGCTCGTTGCGCGCGGAACGATCCGGGATGTGCGTGTCGCGTTGTTGCCAGGCCGGTGCATCGCTGCGCTCGAACTTGCGCGGCGGTTCGAGCAACAACGGCGTGTCGCCCTGCGTGATGCGCGCGAGCGCAGCGGCGATTTCGATCGCTGGCACGTTGTGTTCTTTTTCGTATTGCTCGATCAACGAACGGAACAGGATGAGTTCGCCCGCGGCGAGCGAATCGGTGATCTTCTGCTTGAACTTGGCGATGCGCTGGTTGTTGACCGTTTCCACACTCGG
>JANXUW010000687.1 GCA_025351985.1 Pseudolysobacter sp. | reverse complement strand
CGCCGACGCACGAGCTGGCGAGCGCAGTAGTTTATGGGATGGGTTCGTTTCGATACAACGCGAAACCGACATCTCCCGCGCGCGCCTCGCGATGCAACAACCAATGCTCGGGCAGGATCGGTTTCGATTCGCTTGGCGCTTCGACATAAATCCACGCGCCAGGTTTGAGCCAGCCACGCGTATCGAGCGCGTGCGCGGTGCTCGTCCACAGGTCGGCGGCGAACGGCGGATCGAGAAAAACGATATCGCAGGCGTGCGCGGTGTGGTGCAGGAATGCCAGCGCGTCGGTGGCATGCACCGTCGCATCGGTTACGCGCAGCCGTGTCAGATCGTTGCGCAATGCCGCGACGAGGCGTGCATCGCGTTCGATAAAATCCACCGCGCCCGCGCCGCGTGACCACGCTTCGATACCCAGCGCGCCGGTGCCGGCGAACAGATCCAGGCAACGCGCGCCGTCGATCACCGGCGCCAGCCAGTTGAACAGGGTTTCGCGCACGCGATCCGGCGTCGGACGCAGGCCGGGCGCGTCCGGTACGTCGATGCGCGAGCCGCGCAACGTGCCACCGATGATGCGCAATTTTCCTGATGCCGCGGGTTTGCGCATGGTGCCTGATCCGTGTGTGATAAATGCGGGGTGATAGAATGCGCCGCATTCTCAACGATTTGTCATCTCGATGTTCAAGTTCTGGAAAAAAGATCGCGCGCCGGAAAAAACGCCTGCCGCGGATGCGGCGTCGGAGACGTCGGAAAACGTCGTGGAAATTCTGCCGCGCGAAGTGATGCAATCGCCTTCGCTATCGGTGCCGGCTGACCATGCGGAAGTGGATGCCGCGATCGCTCCCGATTCCGTCGCGGTTGAAAAAGTCGACGGATCCGAAATCGATAATCCGGGCAAACGCAGTTGGCGCGAACGTCTTTCCGGCAGCGCGTTGTCGCGCAGTCTCGGTTCGTTGTTCGCGCGCAAACCCAAGCTCGACGAAACCCTGCTCGACGATCTCGAAACCGCCTTGCTCACCGCCGATGTCGGTGTGAGCGCAACCGAGCTGCTGCTCGAAAACTTGCGCCAGCGCATGCGCAAACGCGAGTTTGCCGATGCCGATGGATTGCTCGCGGCGTTGCGCGAATCACTGCTGGCCATGCTCGCGCCGATCGCGGTGCCGTTGCGTATTCCGACCGATATCAAACCGTTCGTGGTGCTGGTCGTCGGTGTCAACGGCGTCGGCAAAACCACGACGATCGGCAAGCTCGCGCGCCGCCATCAGCAGGAAGGTCGCCAGGTCTTGCTCGCCGCCGGCGATACGTTTCGCGCGGCTGCGGTCGAGCAGCTCAAGGCGTGGGGCATGCGCAATCAGGTTGCGGTAATTTCGCAAGGCAGCGGTGCCGATTCCGCGTCGGTGATTTTCGATGCATTGCAGGCGGCGACATCGCGCAATGTCGATCTGCTGATCGCCGACACCGCCGGACGCCTGCATACGCAATCCGGCCTGATGGACGAGCTCAGCAAGATTAAGCGCGTGCTGGCCAAGCTGGACCCCGCCGCGCCGCATGAAGTGCTGCTCGTGATCGACGGCACCACCGGCCAGAACGCGGTCAACCAGGTGCGCCAGTTCAGCCTCGCCGCGGGCGTCACCGGACTGGTTGTGACCAAGCTCGATGGCACGGCGAAAGGCGGCGTGGTGTTTGCGCTAGCGACCGAATTCGCTTTGCCGATTCGGTATGTCGGTCTGGGCGAAGGATTGGATGATTTGCGCGAGTTCGATCCCGGCGCATTCGTCACGGGATTGCTGCCGGCCAATCTTGGCGCCGAATAAAAGTCCATCGACGCGCAAACCGTGCAACCGATTGCAACACGCCTGCTGCGCTGGTTCGACCAGCACGGTCGCCACGATCTGCCGTGGCAACATCCACGCACGCCGTATCGCGTGTGGCTGTCGGAAATCATGCTGCAGCAAACGCAGGTGATTACGGTGATCGGCTATTTCGCGCGCTTCATTAGCGAGCTGCCGGATCTGCCCGCGCTGGCGAATGCATCGCAGGATCAGGTGCTCGCGTTGTGGTCCGGCCTCGGGTATTACAGCCGTGCGCGGAACCTGCATCGTGCCGCGCAAATCTGCATGCAGCAACACGCCGGCGAGTTGCCGCAAACTCTGGATGAGCTCGTCGTATTGCCCGGTATTGGCCGTTCGACCGCGGGTGCAATCCTCGCGCAAGCGCACGGCCAGCGCGTGGCGATTCTCGATGGCAACGTCAAACGTGTGCTGAGCCGAT
>JANXUW010000185.1 GCA_025351985.1 Pseudolysobacter sp. | reverse complement strand
CGCGGGCTTGAGCTTGGCAGACACGCCATGCTCGTCGCTGAAGACGATGCCGCCTTCCAGGAGCTGGTCGATCACGCGTTGATTGCCAGGCTGGGCGAAAAATTCCTCGATGGAAGTCGCCACTTCGCCGCCGACATCCGGCACCAGCATCAGCGCATCGCGTGGCAGCGTACGAATCAGCGCGAGCTGGCCGAACCATACCGCCAACGCCTTCGCCGTGCTCTCGCCGACATGCTTGATGCCGAGCGCGAACAGAAATCGTGCAAGCGTCGTTTGTCGACTATTGGCGATCGCCTCGATCAGATTTTCGGCCCACTTCGTCGCGATCTTGCCGGCCTTGACGGTTTCCGGCGTGATGCCGTCGCGCTCGTCGGCGCGACGTTTCATTTCGAGCAGATCTTCGAGCGTGAGGCGATACAAATCGGCGACCGATTTGAGGTAGCCGAGATCCGAAAGATCCTCGATATAACGTTCGCCGAGGCCATCGATATCCATCGCGCGACGACTCGCAAAATGGAAGATCGCCTCGTTGCGTTGCGCCGCGCAAATCAATCCTCCGCTGCAGCGCGAGACGACTTCGCCTTCCTCGCGCACGATCGCCGAGCCGCAGATCGGACACAGCGCCGGCATGATCCACTTGTGTGCATGCGGCGGGCGATTTTCGAGAACGACCTTGACCACTTCCGGAATCACATCGCCGGCACGACGCACGATCACGCTGTCGCCGATGCGCACATCCAGGCGGTCGATCTGATCGGCGTTGTGCAGCGTCGCGTTGGTCACGATCACGCCGCCGACCTGCACCGGCGCAAGCCGCGCGGTCGGTGTTGCAGCACCGGTGCGGCCGATGTTGATATCGATGCCTTCGACCGTGGTGACCTGCTCCTGCGCCGGAAACTTGTGTGCGATCGCCCAGCGCGGCGTGCGCCCGACAAAACCGAGTTCGCGTTGCGCGGCGACGTCGTCGAGCTTGTAGACCACGCCATCGATATCGAACGGCAAATCATCGCGCTGCGCGCCGATGCGATTGTAATAATCGATGCAGCCGCGCGCGCCGATCGCGGTATCGACCAGCGCGCTGACCGGCATGCCCCATTCGCGAAATTTTTTCAGCGTGGCCGAATGCGTGGCCGGCAATTCGCCGCCTTCGACCACACCTGCGGCATATGCGTAAAACGCCAGCGGACGTTTTGCGGTGATGCGCGGATCGAGCTGACGCAACGATCCTGCCGCGCCGTTGCGCGGATTCGCCAGCACCTTGCCGCCGTGCTGGCGCGCGTGTTCGTTGTATTTTTCGAAGTCGGCGCGTGGCATGTAAACCTCGCCGCGAATTTCGAGCACGCGCGGCCAGTCGTCGCCGCGCAGGCGCAGGGGAATCGCCTTGATCGTGCGCAGGTTCGGCGTGACTTCTTCGCCGCTCGCGCCGTCGCCGCGCGTCGCGCCGCGCACGAACTGGCCATCTTCGTATCGCAGACTGATCGCCAGGCCATCGAACTTCGGCTCGACCGAAAATACTGGATCGCTGACATCCATTGCCTTTTCGATGCGCCGCACGAAATCGAAAATTTCCTTGAAGCGCCCGGCGTCGTCGGACGCCACCACATCATCGAACGCATTGCCCAACGACAACATCGGCACGTCATGGATCACCTTGGCGAATTTCGCCGACGGCGTCGCACCGACCCGTTGCGTCGGCGAATCCGCCACTGCCAGCGCCGGATATTCAGTCTCCAGCGCCTGCAGTTCGCGCATCAACCGGTCGTAGTCGATATCGGCGATCTTCGGATCGTCGAGCACGTGATAGTTGTAATTGTGCTGATCGATCTCGCCGCGCAATGCGGCGGCACGCTGCGCGGCTTCGGCAGGAATTCGGCTGGATTCTTGGCTCATGGAATCTACGCAGGCGGAGATGACGAAATGACGATCATTCTAGGGCTTGTTCACTCCAATCCGAAGCGGCCGCGTGAACCAACGCGACCCAGCGCAGAATCGCGAGGGCGCATGTTCTATTGCGCCTTGCCATTCGCCGGTGCGTATCCGATGCTAGGGTTTCATTCACGCTGCTGCCCGAGGAAAGATCATGGCCAAGAAAAACTGGACGCCGTTCAGCCCCGCCAACAAGGCGTTCGATTATGCCGGCGACAAGCTGGTCAAGGCCTGGGGCAAGTTGCATGCAGGCGATCAGGAACCCTTTCCCGACGATGTCCATGTCGGCACGCTGCTCAAGACCAACAGCAAACTCGGCAAGGCCGCCGATGCCGGCAAG
>JANXUW010000182.1 GCA_025351985.1 Pseudolysobacter sp. | reverse complement strand
CTTAAGCCGCGGCCCTACCGTAGCGAAGCGGAGGCAGGGACGTCGGTCTTAAAGCGATAATCAGCCCCGTTACACATTGGACTTTCCCAGATTGCATATTGAACACAGCGTTTGTAGGTTTGCCATCGTCGTTTCACCACCCTTGCTCCATGCGAGGACATGGTCTACGTGAAGGAGGACGCTTGGATTGAGTGCGGGAGTTGCACCGCAGCTACAGCAAGTAAAGCGGTCTCGTTGAAGAACATGCCACCGGAGACGAAGTGACGGAGCGCGACCGGTGGTGCGCCTGAGCGTATCCGCAGCTGAAAGTTCTGGTGACTCAACTCCGCTGCCATTCGCGTATGTGACGAATGCCTCAAGCGCTGCGGACCACGAACCGAACCGACGGTTGTATGGGCCTTGTGAAAGGCTGGATAGCTTATGCATGAGTTCATTGCGGCGTGGCTGCCTACCGTAGTGCTGCCACAGAGCAAGTAGGTTCTCAAATAGACGCTCGTCTGAGATGCCGTTCTCGTGGACGACAGAAAGACCGGCGGCAACAAGGGCTTTATTCCACGAGCCAAACCTCTCGTGCATGGTTGTGGCGCCGTACTCACCGAGTTTTATGTACTGTGGTCTGGAGACACTTGGCGCCTCAATTGACTTGGCTACACGACGAAGATCTGCCAACAAGTGATCATCACTGACAGGCTGACCTGAAACGCGCTCTAACTGGAATATGGCTTTGTTCACTGTGGCTTGGCTAACGCTTGAGCCAAGCGGCCGCTGCCGCGATGCGCATGATGTTTCCGCAACGGCTCCGCAGCGGTCCGCTTGGGCGAGTAGCTAGCCAAACTCGAAGGCACAACATAGTCAGCTCACAACGTCGCCGCCTTGAACGTATCGCAACGACCGAGATCGCCACCGTCGAAACCCGCGCGGAACCAGCGCTGGCGCTGTTCGGACGTGCCATGCGTGAACGAATCGGGCGAGGCATAACCGCGCGACTGTTTCTGCAACCGATCGTCGCCTACCGCACTCGCCGCATTCATCGCCGCTTCGATATCGCCGGCTTGCAGCCACTGCAATTGCGCCTGCGATTTGTTCGCCCAGACGCCGGCGAAACAATCGGCCTGCAATTCCTGGCGCACCGACAAACCGGTCGCACCTTCCATCGCCGCACCGCGTGCGCGCTGTTTTTCGACCGCGTCGAACACGCCGATCAGATTCTGCACGTGATGACCCACCTCGTGCGCAATCACATACGCACGTGCAAAATCGCCGCTGGCGTGGAAACGCGTATCCATCTCGTGGAAAAAATCCAGGTCAAGATAAACGCGCTGATCGCCCGGACAATAAAACGGGCCCATCGCTTCGGATGCTTGGCCGCATGCCGAACGCACGCTGCCATGAAACAGGTCAAGCTTGGGCCGCTGGTATTGCGATCCGTTGGCTTTGAAATACGCTTCCCAGACATCTTCGGTGCTGGCGAGAACCACGCGCACGAACTTGGTCTGCGGATCGTTGCTGGTCGCCGGCTGGCCCGCTTGCGGCGCAACACGCGGCGTGGACTGCACACTGCTGACATCGCCGCCGCCATTGCTCAACAGCGACAGGATTTCCAGCGGATTCTTGCCGAGCAACAGGCTCACCACCACCACGATGGCGATGCCGCCAAAGCCGAGGTGAAAGCCGCCGAAGCGCATGCCACCGCCGCCTCCGCCACCACCACCGCCGCTACCATCGTCCTCGACTACGTTGTCGCTTTCGCGGCCTTTCTGCCAATCCATAAATAGTCCTTTGCGCGGCGCTGGGATAAGGGTTGATTACGCGGGTGAACACTACTCCGGCACACGCTGCAGTGGCAAGCCTGATTGCCGGCCGTCGCGCATGTTTGCGGCGTTTTGTATTGGCCTAGCGGTTTTGCATGCTGATCGGCAGGCGGCGTATGACGAGTTCGATATCGACGCTGCTGTCATCACCCATCAGCTGGATCTGGCCATCCTGAACCAGGCATTGCAACTGCATATTGCGATTCGCCAGCGCCGCGATCTGCTGCACGCAGGCCGCCGGCAGATCGACCACGCTGAGATTCTTGCTGCGCTCCAGTGCCGGGGCGATTTTGTCCCACCAGATTTCCGCGC
Source organism: Pseudolysobacter sp. (assembly GCA_025351985.1). Lineage (GTDB taxonomy): Bacteria > Pseudomonadota > Gammaproteobacteria > Xanthomonadales > Rhodanobacteraceae > Pseudolysobacter. The sequence continues at coordinate 491 of JANXUW010000182.1, read as the reverse complement.
TGCGCCCGCTGTAGCTGTAGACGATCACCTGCCGCGCGCGGCCACAGGCCTGGCGAATACGCTGCTCGTCGGGTTGGCCAATCTCGATCCAGACATCGATCGCGCCGGTCAGATCCTTCTGCCACAGATCCGGTTCGTCGTCGTCGCTCAGGCCTTTGCCGAAAGTCAGGAACTCATGCGCATTCAGCGCGAACGCGAGCAACCGCACCATCAGGCGCTCGACGGTTTCGGACGGATGCTGCGCCAGTGTCAGGATATGCGACGCGTAATAATTACGATCCATGTCGCTGATCTGCAGATCGGCTTTGTAGACGGTTGCTTTGGGTGCCAAGGGAGTTCTCGTGTCAAGGTTCGGCGCAAGGATGACGACGTAGCGCAGCCGACGCAAACATTTCGCCAACGTCGCGACTTTCGCACGTTGGTTTAACGCCACATGGCACAATAGTATTCTCATGCCGAACAATGCATTCCACCCTGCCGTCACCGCCTGG
>JANXUW010000634.1 GCA_025351985.1 Pseudolysobacter sp. | reverse complement strand
CGATGTCGCCGACCGTGCCGCCGATCTCGACCAGCGCGACGTCGTAGCCTTGCGTCGCTTCGTAGACGCGGTGCTTGATCTCGTCGGTGATGTGCGGAATCACCTGCACGGTGGCGCCGAGATAATCGCCGCGGCGCTCCTTGCGGATCACCGATTCGTAGATCTTGCCGGTGGTGATGGCGTCCTTGCGCGTGAGCCGCGTGCGCACAAAACGCTCGTAATGGCCGAGATCGAGATCGGTTTCGGCACCGTCGTCGGTGACGTAGACCTCACCGTGCTGAAACGGGCTCATCGTGCCCGGATCGACGTTGATGTAGGGATCGAGCTTCATCATCGTCACTCGCAAACCGCGCGATTCGAGGATGGAAGCCAGCGAAGCAGCCGCAATGCCCTTGCCAAGCGAGGACACCACGCCACCGGTGATGAAAATCAGAGGAGTCATCGACACAGCATTCCTTGATGCTGGAAATCGATATTTTACCGGGTTATGACGGTGTGAGCGAGAGGAAATTGCGCATTGCGGCAAAAAAATTTACGGAGGAACAAAATTTTCGTCATCCCAGCGCAGGCTGGGGTGACGGTTTTTTTCGTTGTCGCACTACATCCGCGCACAAACGTCAACGCTTGACCCTCACGCACATCGCGCCCCATCCTTGCGGCTTGTGTTTCCACCGCATCAACGAAGCATCCGAATCCATGAGCAGTCGCTATAACGCCGCCGATATTGAAGTTCTCTCCGGGCTGGAGCCGGTCAAACGCCGCCCGGGCATGTACACCGACACCACGCGCCCAAATCATCTCGCGCAAGAAGTGATCGACAACTCGGTCGATGAAGCGCTGGCCGGCCACGCCAGTCGCATCGAGGTGACGTTGTTTATCGACGGCTCGGTCGAAGTCACCGACGACGGTCGCGGCATGCCGGTCGACATCCATCCCGACGAAGGTATCCCGGGTGTCGAGTTGATCCTCACGCGCCTGCACGCGGGCGGAAAATTCTCGGACAAGAACTACGCATTCTCCGGCGGCTTGCACGGCGTCGGCGTCTCTGTGGTCAACGCGCTGTCGACCAAGGTGGAAGTCAGCATCCGCCGCGATGGCAATATCTACCGTATGGAATTCCAGAACGGTGATCGCAGCAGCGATCTCGCGGTGATCGGCACGGCACCGAAAAAACATACCGGCACGACGGTGCGTTTCTGGCCCGATCCGAAATATTTCGATACGCCGAAAATCCTGCTCGGCAAGATCAAGCACGTGCTTCGCGCAAAAGCCGTATTGTGCGCCGGGCTCACGGTCAAGCTGTTCGACGAGGCCAGCGAAGAACGTTGCGAATGGCATTATCAGGACGGCTTGCGCGACTATCTGAAATCGATGCTCGGCGACACCGATTATCTGCCGCCGGAAATTTTCGTCTCGAGCACGCAGCGCGAAAAAGAAGGCGTGGATTTTGCGCTGGCGTGGTTGCCCGAGGGCGAACTCACGCAGGAAAGTTACGTTAACCTGATCCCGACCGCACAAGGCGGCACGCACGCGAACGGCCTGCGCACCGGCTTGACCGAAGCGCTGCGCGAGTTCTGCGATTTCCGCAATTTGCTGCCGCGCGGCGTCAAGCTCGCGCCGGAAGACGTCTGGGATCGCTTGTGTTTTGTGTTGTCGATGAAGATGAGCGATCCGCAATTTTCCGGCCAGACCAAGGAGCGTCTGTCCTCGCGCAACGCTGCGGCGTTTGTCGAAAACGTCACCCACGATGCGTTCAGTCTGTGGCTCAACCAGCACACCGAACTTGGTGAAAAAATCGCGCAGCTCGCGATCGAACGCGCCGCGACGCGGCTCAAGGCCGAGAAACAAATCGTGCGCAAGAAGATCACGCAGGGGCCAGCGCTGCCCGGCAAACTCGCCGATTGCAGTTCGCAGGATCTGTCGCGCACGGAAATTTTTCTGGTCGAGGGCGATTCCGCGGGCGGCTCGGCCAAGCAGGCGCGTGACAAGGATTTTCAGGCGATCCTGCCGTTGCGCGGCAAGATCCTCAACACCTGGGAAGTTGAATCCGGCGCCGTGCTGGCGTCGAACGAAGTGCACGATCTGGCCGTCGCGATCGGCTGCGATCCGGGTTCCGACAAGATCGACGGCCTGCGTTATGGCAAAGTCATCATTCTGGCCGACGCGGATTCCGATGGCCTGCATATCGCCACGCTTTTGTCGGCGCTGTTCCTGAAACATTTTCCGGCCCTCGTGCGCTCGGGGCATATCTTCGTCGCGATGCCGCCGCTGTTTCGTGTCGATGTCGGCAAACAGGTTTTTTATGCGCTCGACGAGGAAGAAAAACGCTTGTTGCTCGAACGCATCGAACGCGAAAAAATTCGCGGCCAGATCAGCACCACGCGCTTCAAGGGCCTCGGCGAGATGAATCCCTCGCAACTACGCGAATCGACAATCTTTCCGGACACGCGTCGCCTCGTGCAACTCACCGTCGAAATCGACGACGGCACCCACAAGATCATGGACATGCTGCTGTCGAAAAAACGCGCGTCGGATCGCAAGGAGTGGCTGGAGACCAAGGGCGACCTGGTATCCATCGAAGTCTGATCGAACGTTTCGCAGGTCGGAACCGACCACAATTCAACGTTGCACAGGAGAGAACGGCGATGCGAAACACCTGGATTGGAATATTGGCGGTCGCGTTGCTGCTTGGTTTCGGACTTGGCGCGCCGGCGCTCGGCATGCAGGATAAAGTCGGCGCTGAAGTCGCCGCGGCGCTCGCGAAATCGGAAACGGTCGCCGTCGTGGTGATGCTGACGACGTCGACGCCTTCGGATCGGCTTGTTGCAACCACGGCGCAATCGCGTCGCGATGTCGCGCTATCGATTGACAAGGTTCTCGCGCGATTGCCAGCACACAGTTTTGTGCTACGCCGACGGTTCGACAACGTGGCTGCCGTCACTTTGGATGTATCGCGTGCCGCGCTGGAGGTATTGCGCACCGATCCTGCGGTGTTGCGCGTGGATGTGGTCGCCGGCGGTTCGGCGCAGCTTCTGCAGGCCGCGCCGCTGGCGCATGTCAGCGATGTACGCGCGCTGGGTTTCACCGGCAAGAATGTCAAAACCGCGGTGATCGATTCGGGCGCGCAACTCGATCATGTCGATCTCGCCGACAGCATCGTCGCCCAGCAATGTTTTTGCAGCAGCGCCACAGCCGGCGTCGGCTGTTGTCCCAACGGCCTGCCGAGCCAAAGCGGCGTCGGTAGCGGTGCCGACGCCGAAGGCCACGGCACCAACGTTACCGGCATCATCACCGGCAACGGTACGCTGGCACCACAGGGTGGCGCGCCGGATGCGAATGTGGTGATCGTGCGCGTGCTCGATTCGCATGGCAGCTTCTACGATTCTTCCGACATCGTTTCGGCGCTGGATTGGATCGCGACCAATCATCCCGATACCAAGGTCATCAACATGAGCGTCGGCACGAATGCGTTGTTCAGCAGCGCCTGCGGCAATTCCCAGTCCTGGACCATGGCCCTGCAGGCGGCGGTGAACGCCGTGGCAGCGAACGGCACGTTGATGACAGCATCGTCCGGCAATCAGGCATCGGCGACCAGCATCTCGGCACCCGCCTGCATCAGCGGCGTCACCGCGGTCGGTGCGGTCTGGGATTCGACGCTGTCGAATCAGACATTTCTCGGTTGCACCGATACCGCGATCGTCGCCGACAAACCGACGTGTTTCACCAACAGCAATTCACTCGTGCAGCTTTACGCACCGGGCGCGTACACCACGGCGACCGGCCTCAACACCGATCCGTTCACGACCAACGGACAGTCGAGTTACGGCGGTACTTCGCAGGCCTCGCCGCTGGTCGCGTCGTGCATCGCCGATCTGTTTCAGCTCAAGCCCAGCGCCACCGCAGTGCAAATCACCGCTGCACTCGCCGCATCGCCGACGCATGTCATCGACCCGAAAAGCGGCTTGTCGTTTCCTCGACTGGATTGCAAAAAATCGCTGATCTATCTCGATCGCATTTTTGCGAACGCCTTCGAGATCGGTTCCTGACCTAACCTCGGCAAC
>JANXUW010000550.1 GCA_025351985.1 Pseudolysobacter sp. | reverse complement strand
GCCAGATTACTTTCTGCAACGATTATCTGCTGCATCTGACCGGCTGGACACGTGACGACGTGCTTGGCAAAAACTGGTTCGAGATGTTCATTCCGCCTGAGCTCAATCTGGCCAAAGTTCATTCATCGCTGTTGGCCGGCGTAACCGCACCGCGCCATCACAGCAATGAAATTCTGACGCGATCCGGCGAACGCCGCATGATCCAGTGGAACAATTCGTTGTTGCGATCAGCCTCCGGCGAAGTGACCGGCACGGCCAGCATCGGCGCAGATGTGACCGAACGGGTTCGGCGCGACGGGGATCTGCAACGCTTTCGCCTGGTGATGGATACCACCGCCGATGCAATCTACCTGGTCGATCGCACGACCATGCGTATCGTCGATGTCAACGATGCGGCGTGCCGCATGCTGGGCTACAGCCGCGAGGAAATTCTGGCGCTACCGCCCGAACAGATCTATTCGTTCAGCCGCGAACAACTCATCCACAACTGGGATCGGTCGATCGCGCGGGGCAACACTGCCGATATGATCGAAACTCAACATCGATGCAAGGATGGCAGTTGGGTAGCCGTGGAAGTGGAGCGCCGCGCGGTGCGCTCGGATAATAGCTGGATCATCGTAGGCGTGGCGCGCGATATTTCGGTGCGCAAGAAGGCTGAGGAGGAGTTGCGCCTCCAGGCGCTTTTGCTCACCACTGTCGGCGAAGCACTGGTGGCGAGTGATACGCTCGGCAATATCCGCTACTGGAATGCACAAGCCGAACAGCTTTACGGCTGGCCAGCGAGCGAGGCGATCGGGCAAAACATGGCGAGCATCATTTTTACCGATCCGCTGCACGAGTTCGCCACGACGATACTGCCCGAGGTCGGCCGCGGCGGTACCTGGCGAGGTGAAAACGCGGCACAACACAAAGACGGCAAACGTTTGTATGTGCAGCTGTCGGTCGCGCCGGTGCACGATTCTGCGGACGAGCTCACGGGCCTGATTTGCGTCTCGCGCGACATCAGCAAACGGCGCACCAACGAGCGCGCATTGCGTCGCAGTAACGAACGTTTCGAGCTGGTCACGCGCGCCACCAACGACATCGTTTGGGATTGGGATTTGCTTGCCGATACCTTGTGGTGGAGTGAAAACATGGCCTCCACATTCGGTTACGACCGCCTCGATCTCGAGCGCGGCATGGAATCCTGGTACGAGCCGATGCATCCCGATGACTACCAACGTGTGGTTGACGGAATCCAGGCCGTCGTCGATTCCGATGCGGTGAGCTGGCAGGACGACTATCGTTTCCGCCACAACGATGGCCGTTACCTGACCATGCTCGATCGCGGTTTTGTAATCCGCGACAAATCCGGCAAAGCGATGCGCATGATCGGCGTGATGATGGACATTACCGCGCGCAAGCAAGCCGAGATTGAGCATCGTCAGTACGCGATGCAGCAAAGCCTGCTCGCGGAATTCGGCCAGAAAGCGCTGGCCAGCACCAATCTCGATACGATCATGGATGAAGCCGCGGTCGTCGTCGCCAATGGTCTTGAGGTCGAATTCTGTCGCGCGATGCAACTTTCTCCCGATGGAACCTCGCTGATTTTCAAGGCTGGTTGCGGCTGGAATGATCGCTGGCTGCGACGCTCGGTGCCGATCAACAATCCTGACGCGCGCAAGCGGTACGAGCTTCACTTGAATGCGAATGGCCCGATCGTGGTCGACGATCTTTCGACCGAAACGCGGTTTGTGCCTTCGGCCACATTGACGGAACATCAAATCGCCAGCGCGGTGGAAGTGCTCATTCGCGGACCGAGCGGAATCTACGGCATGGTCGGTGCGTATTCGCGCGAGTGCAGCGCATTCAGTGCCGAAAAAATCAATTTTCTGCGCAGTATTTCGATCACCCTCGGCACCGCGGTCGAGCGTGTACGCTCGGACGAACGAGTGGCGTATCTGGCGCAGTTCGATACCTTGACCGGATTGCCGAATCGTCATCTTTTTCACGATCGCATGGCGCAAACCTTGAGCCAGGCCGAGCGCAACAACTGGTACGCCGGCGTGGTGTATATCGATGTCGATCGCTTCAAGATCGTCAACGATACTTACGGTCACGCCGTCGGCGATGCACTGCTGACCGAGGTGGCGCAGCGCCTGCGCAACTGTATCCGCAGCGGTGATACGATCGGGCGTCTCGGTGACGATGAATTTGCGATCGTGCTGTCGGATCTGGCCAACGTCTACGATGCCAATATCGTCGCGCAAAAGATTCTCGATGCACTCGCGCAGCCGTTCAAGCTCGATGCCTACGAAACCTACGTCACTGCGAGTCTGGGCATCTCGTTGTATCCGGGCGATGGTATCGATGCCGATATTCTGCTGAAGAATGCCGATACCGCGATGTACCGCGCCAAGGAACAAGGCCGCAACAATTTCGAGTTCTATACCCAGGTGCTGAATCAGCGCGCCACGCATCGCATCAGCATCGAACGCGAATTGCGCCACGCGATCGAAGGCAATCAGCTCGAGCTTTTTTACCAACCGCAGATTTCACTCGAAACAGGTCAGATCGTCGCCGCCGAAGCACTGATCCGCTGGCGTCATCCGCAGCGTGGATTGCTTGGCCCGTCCGAATTCATCAGCATCGCCGAGGAGAGCGGACTGATCGTGCCAATCGGCCAATGGGTGGTCGAAGCTGCATGCAAGCAGACCATGCTCTGGCACCTGGCCGGGCACGCCGAACTGACGATTGCGGTGAACGTTTCGCCGGCGGAAATCCGTCGCGGCAACGTGCCCGACCAGATTCGCGCGGCGCTGCATCGGTCCGGCTTGAAACCGCAGAATTTCGAAGTCGAGATCACCGAAAGCATGGCGATGGACAGCGCCGAATCGTTCATCGATACGTTACGCACACTGAAGAATGTCGGCGTGATGATCGCGATCGACGATTTCGGCACGGGTTATTCGAACCTGAGTTATCTCAAGCGTTTCCCGATCGATACGATCAAGATCGATCAGACCTTCATCCGCGATATCGTCACCGATACCGACGACGCGGTGATCGTGCGCGCGATCATCGCGATGGCGCATCAACTCAAGCTGGATGTGGTTGCCGAAGGCGTGGAAACCGAAGCGCAGGCGGCGTTCCTGCGGCGCAACCAGATCGACCTGGTGCAGGGATTTCTGTTCTCCGCGGCACTCGATGCGACCGCGTTCGGACAACTGCTGGATCGACGCAAGTCGGCGTTGCCTCCGTTTCGAATTTTTCCGAACGCGCCGTAACAGGTATATTGGCAAATCGGTTTATTTTTGATAACCGCCGATGGCTAACTGCAGCAGGATTTTCATCTCCTCACGCAACGGCAGCGGTGCGATGATTTCGGCATCCGGGCCGTATTTCAGGATATCCATCAGGAGCTCTTTCGAATTGCTGTACGGCAATTTCAATTCATAACTGCCGTCCTTGAGCATCTGGCCCTGCTGTTGCGTATGCCAGTGTTCGTCGGCCACCCAGCGCGCCGCGTGCGGCGAAAAACGAATCGTCGCCCATGCCTTGGCCTTGCCCGAAAAAATACCGTAGCTGTCGGCAAGGTGCGCATTGAGTTCGGCCGGATCGCGATCCTCCGCGGGCACGTCGAGAATCTGCGCGTGATTGATGCGGTCCAATGCGAAACTGCGCAACGCGTCGCGGCTGTGATCCCACGCATCCAGATACCAGTTGTCGCGATAGTGCGTGAGCCGTTGCGGTGATACCTCGCGCTGTGTCGCCTGCGCGGTCGAACGCGCGCGATAACCGAAACGCAAACGCTGGCGTCGCAGCACCGCACCGGCGACATCGCGAAACACCGCTTCGTCGATCTTGCGCGCCTTGCTCGTGATCACGCGGATGCGTTCCAGCGGCAACGCGGTGCCGTCGCTGTGATCCGACATCAGCCGCTCGATGCGCGTGCGCAACGGCGCCAGCACGCTGGCAAGAATGCCTGGGCCGGTGCGACCGATCAGCTCCTGCAACGCCACCAGCGCAGATAACTCCTCGCTACTGAGCCACAAACCCGGCAACTCGAAGCGATCCGCCTCGTCGCCGGAATAATGAATCGCATGGGTTTCGGCATCGGACTCAATCGGCGCGCCGAGCGCATCGCGCAAGAAAGCGACGTCGCGATAAATCGTCGCGCGCGAGCAACCGAGTTCTTCGCGCAGCCGCGTCATCGCCACCGGATAACGCGCCGACTTGAGGATGCGATGCAGCGTGAGTATGCGTTCGTAACGGTCCATGCGGCTATTGTGCCTGTAGTCGTGGTTTGCGTCAGCGCTAAATCACGCCGCCCATTTACGTCCTGCGCTGGCGTAGTTCACCATCACATCGAACACCTTGTCGCATTTCTGCTTGAACACAGCGCGATCGTAGCTCGCTGGTAGATCGGCATCGAGCACAGTCAAAACGGCATTGCGGACTACCTCCTGCGTTTGCCGATCCTTGAACCAATCCTGCACCAATACTCGTGGGCTTTCATCGAGCAAACGGTGCAGCAAATGGCGCGCGGCCAACTTCACTTTCTGATTCTCATCGTGAGTGAGTCCGTCCTGTTTGAGCAGGTCGTACAGTTCAAGCTCGTCCTCTGTCAGACCCTCGCGAACATGACGTTCGTCTTCGGCTTTCAGCTCACGCGTGAACTTCAGCAGTTCCTCGAAATATTGTTCGTTCGATGAGCCACCACTGTTATAGCTGTCGATGATCTTCTGCAGACGTTCGGCAAAATCGGTGCGCGTATTGTTGGCTTGCAGCATCTGCTCCAGCTTGTGCGCGATGAAGGCGCGCAGGTCTGCGATCTCGATATTCTTGTAGACGGCGGCGGTGAATTCCTCGCGCAGTTTGTCGAAATCTATTTGGCTGAGATCCCACACGCGGCCCTTCTGCACGATTTGATAACCGGGGCCTGTTTCGGCCTGCCACTGACTATGCTGCTTGTCGACCACCACACTCTGATCGAGCAATTCGCTGATGCGCTGCGCCACCTCGTCGATGTCGGCCTCGCCGATAATGTTGTCGATCACACCACGCAGATACTGAAACACCGCCACCTGCCGACTCACCGGCCGCCCGACGATTTCCGGCTTGCAGGCTTCATAAAGTGCGCTGATGCTGTTTTCATAAACATTGAATGATTTGCGCCACTCATCGTTACCCAGCAACGTATCGGCAAAGCCGTTGAACTGACCGAGCTTGTCGAACACATCTGCCTGCGCAAACACGTTTTCCAGATCCACGCCTCGCTCGGCACAGAACGCGCCACCCTGAGCGATGGCTTCATCGAGCAACACGAACAGCTCGGCCTTCTCCTGCACCGGAGGCCGCTCATCGTCGTTGTCGCCCTGTGCATATTCCTTCAACGCTTTTTTCATATTGCGAAAGACGTTGTAATAATCGACGATCTCGCCGTTGCGTTTGGATACCGTGTTGATCTGCCAACTGGTCACGCGGTTCGCACGCGCGATGGTCTGCATCAAGGTGTGATCTTTCATCGGCTTGTCCAGATACAAGGTAGAAACCGTCGGTGCATCAAAGCCGGTCAGCCACATCGCACAAACAAAGGCGATCTGCAGTGGATGCTCCGCCGCCTTGAAGTTGAACTCGATATCGTGACCGTGCGAGTCCAGCCAATTCATGCGCATACGATGTGGTTTGATATCCAGCTTCTGCGCCGCGAACTTCGTCTCTTCGCCGGCTTCCTCGCTGACGATCACCGCCATTTCGACGCCGCGCATATAGTCGAGCCGTTTCTTCAAGCGCGCTTTTTCCAGCTCGTCAACCGACTTGGCGATCCGCCCGATCAAAACCTTGATCTCCTCCTTCCAGCGCCGCTGCACCTTGTCGTACATGCGCACCGCGGTGAACTTGTCGATCGAGATCACCATCGCCTTGCCGAGATAACCGCGATCCGGGAAATGCGCCACGATATCGTCCGCGATCGTATCGAGGCGGTCGTCGCGTTTGATTACTTCCATTTCCTTGGAGAAGCGCTGCTCCAGTTTCGTCTGCTGCGCCTCATCGAGATTCTCGTCATCCAGGATCTCGTAGAACTCCGCGCTAAGATCCTCGTTCTGAATCTGCATCTCGGGCACGCGCTTCTGATAGAACAAGGGCACGGTGGCACCATCGTCCATCGACTGCTGGAAGTTGTACTCGGAGACATAATCGCCGAACCACGCGGTAGTTCTTCGCTCTCTGCCCAACAACGG
>JANXUW010000524.1 GCA_025351985.1 Pseudolysobacter sp. | reverse complement strand
CTCGACAACGCCGACAACAACAAGCGCGTATCCATCAAGCACGCCGCCAACGTGTCAACACACGCGCACGTTCGAAGCGATTTTCGGTACCCGCGAACAGTCGCTGCAAGTTGGCGCGGTGCGTGAATAAAAGCAGCACTGCGATGCTCACGGCAAACAGCAACACATCGCTACGCTGCGCTATTGGCGCGAGCCACCAGCTAACCAACGGCAATGCGATCGCAACGCTGATCGAGGCGAGTCCGACATACCCGCTGACGCCGATCACGAGCAACCACAGCAACAGCAGCGGCGCAACGGCGAGCGGCAACACCACGAGTAATGCACCGGCCACCGTGGCCACGCCCTTGCCACCGGCGAAACCAAAATACAGCGGCCAAACATGACCGATCGTCGCGCACAATACGCAGGCCAGTGCGTGCAGATAAAGTGTTTCGGCAGTGACGTTTGCGCCGAACGGTAGCAAGCCTATCCACGCCGCAAGCGCGCCCTTGCCGATATCGATAATCACCACGCCGAGCGCGAAACGCCAGCCGCGCGTGCGCAACGCATTCGTGCCGCCAGCGTTGCCGCTGCCTTGCTGGCGAATGTCCACGCCATGCAGGCGACCGAGTACCAGACTGCCGACGATCGAACCGAGCAGATAAGCAATGAGGAGTTTGAAAATCAGTAGCAGCACAGGTGGGCGATCCGGCAAGCATGCAAAAGTTGCGGCAGCAATTATGCCAGCTTGGACACCATCGTTTATTCCACCGGCGCGGGCATGAAACTCACGACCATCGAACCCGGCCCGGCATGCGCGCCGATCGCACTGCCGGCCTCAACCAGATCGCAGGATTGCAGCCCGGGCAATCGACGTTTTATTTCTGCGCAAAGCCGCTCGCCTTCGTCGCGACAATCGCAATGTCCGACCAACACCTGCCAGCGCTGCCCCGCTGGCAAGCGTTTGATAAGGTCTTGCGCAAAACGCTGCGGCAGCTGCTCGGTGCCGCGCAAAACCCCGCGCACGGTGAGCCGTCCGTGTCCGCCCATCTTCGCCAGCGGCACCAGTTTCAGCCAGCGCGTCAGCGGCAGCGTCCACGACGGAATGCGGCCACCACGCACGGCATAGCTGATGTCGCGAATGTAGGCGTGGGTCTGGATCTGCAGCAGGCTCGTGCGCAACTCGGCGAGGATCTGCGCTGCCGGCCAGCCCTGCATCGCGCGTCGTGCGGCCTGCATCGCGAGCAGGCCCTGACCACACGATGCGTTGCGCGTATCTATCACATGAATACGCTGCGCATCGAGTCGCGCCGCGACCGCCTCACCGGCTTGCAAGGTGCCGCTGAGTGCGCGCGACAGGCCGACATAGATCACTTCGGCATGATGCGCGAGCAGGAATTCGAACAGTCGCCGAAAATCCCCGGGCGGCGGCTGCGAGGTGCGTGGCGCAATCGGATTTTCGCGCAGCTCGCGATAGAACGCCGAGCTCGACAGCGATATCTTGTCGAGATAATCCTGCGCGCCGAAATTGAGCCGCACCGGCACGATGTGCAGCGGCAAATGTTCCAGCGCAGCGGCGGGAATATCCGCGGCGGAATCGACCACGATCGCTACCGTGCCGCTGACCTGCAGCGAACGATTCTGCGCGCGCATGTCGTCGGCCTTGTGCGCGCTGACGCGACCGAACTGCGCAAGCGTGGCGAACAATGTTTCGGGCTGATCCAGGTGCATGTGGATGCGCAATTTTTCGCGCGTGCCGGCCATCACCAGGCTCGAACCGCCGAGTCGATCGAGTGCGGCGCGCACGACATCGCGATCCAGATCGTCGGCGCTCAGGACACACTCGCTACAATAACGATGGCTCGCAGCATCGAACTCCACGCTATCGCTCAGCACGCCATCCGCACCGGCATATGAGGTTTCCTGCGCATGATCGGTCAGCGCGGCGCGACCACGCTGAATATATTGCTGGATGCCTTCGAGCAGTTCGACAAATCCCTGCGCGCCGGCATCGACCACACCTGCCTTGCGCAACACAGCGAGCTGCTGCGGGGTCGCAGCAAGCGCTTCGCGCGCGGATTGCAACGCGCTGCCGTAGATTTCGCGAAGATCATCGATGCCGGCGTCGCGTTGCTGCCGCAGGCATTCGGCAAAGCGGCCGATCACCGACAGGATGGTGCCATCGACGGGCTGCGCCACCGCGAACCGCGCCTGCATCGAGCCGCAGCTGATCGCGTTGGTCAAACTACTCGCATCGATGCGGCTGATGTTTTTCAACCCATCGCTGATGCCCTGCAGGAACTGCGCGAGGATCGCGCCCGAGTTACCGCGCGCGCCGTCGATCGCCTCGCTCGCGGCGCGACGCAACAAGGTGTCAACACACGCCGTGCGCATGCTGCCGAGCGCGTCGCCGACCGCGCTCAGGGTGAACGCAAGATTGCTGCCGGTATCGCCATCCGCGACCGGGAATACATTGATCTTGTTGATCGCCTCGCGTCGCGCGAGCAATCGACGGATACCGCAGATCAACGCGCGCTTGAGCGCGTAGCCACCGGGCCGGAAGCGTGGCAATACAGCGGCGCAAGGCAAATCGAGAGGAACGGCGATATTCATGAGGGCGCAGTGTAGTGATGCGACCGCGTACTGGCTTGCTGCATCGCAATGCGTGCGGATTCACGACGTTTCCATCGTCGCAAATCACGACGGCTTCGCAACGTCGGGAAGTGAAAGTTGCGCACCGCGCACGCGCCGGACAGTGTCCGCTTCGGACAATTGTGTCCGCTGGCGTGTTACGAAAATCACCTTTCGCGGCTAAACGATTGATTTCAAACAGTCGCCACGAGCATGACTTCTGGCACGGAACCTGCTTCCTACTCTCGCGGCATTAGAACAGTGCGGAAAGACGTGCGATTATGCGTAACGCTCCGCATCAGCCACCCAGATGCATCCCGGAGAAAGCCATGAAATTGCTTGGTCTCATCATTCTTGTCAGCGCTGCACTGCTGGCGCAAAGCATGTGTGTATACGCAGCCGGCCTGCGCATGGGCGAAAGCTCGTCGATGAATATGCTCGCCAGCAACGATTGCGCCTGCCAGGCGAATATGCCCGGTGCGCAGATCGTGGCGGGCTCCGATGCCGATGCCGATGGCGCATCTGCCGATGCCGTGGCCACGCCTGTGTGCGTTGCCACGCCCGGCGTTGCCGCCGAAACGCGTTGCACTGGCACGGCATCCGGCGCATCTGCAGCAGCCACCGGCAAGACCGATCCCGCCGCCAGCGCCGTCACACGCAAATTGCGCGGTGGCGTCCACTGGCAGTCGCTTCTGCCGGGCGTCATGAAATAATTCGCCGCAACGTTTCGCCGTGATGAAATGTGACGCTTGAGGCGATACCGATTTCACCGGCTACCGCCTGCTGCGGGATGCGTTCTCAAGCGCGTGAATTTGCAATGCGGGTTGTCCCCCGCTAGCCTTGCCGGTCTGCACCGCGCTGCATTCCGCGCCGCCAAGGCCAAGATTTTCCGATGATTCATCGACGTTTGTTTTTTCTCGGCGCACTGTCGGCGCTGGTTCATGCCGCATCGGCAATCGCGGCACCCGCGTGCAGTGGCAGCTTGCATATCGAACTGCAGCAAGCCGGCGTGTATTCGCTGGATTATGCGAGCATCGTCGCCAGCCAACCGGGGCTGCAGGATTGCCCCAGCGCCGATCTGGTGCTGCGCAATCAAGGCAAGGAAGTTCCGCTGCGTATACGCGACGGCGGCGATGGAAAGTTCGCTCCGAAATCACGCCTCGAATGGATCGGCGAGCCGCTGCACGGACCGGCGAGCTGGTTCGATCAATACAGCATCGCCAACGTTTATCTGCTCAGCGCCGAACCCGGCCAACATGTGCGCATGCACGAACAAACCGGCAGCGCGCTGGTTCCGGTCGCCAGCCCCACACTCAAACGCCGCCTGCATCTGGAGCAGGACAACCTCATGATCCGGCTCAACCAGATGCTGGTGAAGCCCGGCGAAGAGCCCGACGTGTGGCAATGGGCCAAGCTCACGCACGCCGATGCGCAACCGTTCTCTTTCGATTTCGATCTCGCCGATCTTGCCGGCAAACGCGACGGCGAAATTGCCGCGACGCTGGATTTCCGCGGCCTCTCGGATGTGCCTCTAACCGATGGTGTCAAAGCAGACGATCACGCGGTGCAGATGGTATTGAATGGCAGCAGCTTGTCATCGATCAGCTGGGACGGTCGCGACGAAGTACGCAAGGAAATTCATATCCCCGCGCATCTGCTCAAGGCGCGTGGCAACACGCTTACGCTGCGCGTGCCGGTGCGCCATGCCGACGACAAATCGGACAATCCGCTGATCGATGTGGTGATGTTCAATTTCATCGAACTCGATTACCCGATCAGCGGCTCACTGGATGCCAGCACGGCACCGTTCGTACTTGATGGCAAGATGCCGGCGCGCATCGAACTGCAACAGAACGGCGCGCAGGCGCCGGCCGTTTATACGGCTGAAGGTTCATACCTGCCAGCGCATGCCGCCGGCAACGGTCGTTGGAATTTCGATCACGTTCCCGCCAATGTCACACTCTATCCGCTGGCGAATGCGCAGCCGCTGACGCCATCGCGATTGCAAGCCGTGGCCGCTGGCGACTTGCGCAAAACCGACGCCGGTTTCGATTATCTGATCGTCGCGCATCCGCGCCTGATCGCCGCGATCCAGCCGCTCGCCGATTTCCATCGTTCGCGCGGACTCAAGGTCGATGTGATCGATGTCAACCAGATCTACGATCAATTCAACGGCGGTATCGATCATCCACGCGCGATCCGCAACTTCATCCAGTACGGCGTCGAGCACTGGCCGACCAAACCGCGGTTTGTGCTGCTGGTCGGAGACGCCAGCTTCGATATCCGGCACGAAAATCCGGACGATGCGAGCATGGCCAAGTGGGCCACGCACGACTACGAATTGTTGATACCGGATCACTTCGACGGAATTCCCGCCACCGCTTACAGTGCGAAGCCAAAAGATCTGGTGACACGCAACCTGATTCCGACCTGGCAATTTCCTTCGGAAGAAGGCCAGTCGGCCAGCGACAATCCGTTCGTTACCTTCACCACCGATGACTTCCATCCAACCATCGCGATAGGACGTTTTCCGGTAGTCGAGCCGTCCGATGTCACCACCATCGTCAACAAGACCATCGCCTATTTCACCAAACCGCAACCCGGTTCGTGGCGTCGTGACGTGATGTTCATCGCGAACGAAGACAGCTATTTCCAGACCGCCTCCGACGAGATCGCAGCGCAACTTGAAAAAGAAGGTTTCGCGGCGCGCAAGATCTACGGCGATGCCGCCGAGAAGGACAATGTTGCGCATCAGTCCGATATCAAACAAAGTCTCAACGACGGTCAGTTGCTCGTGCATTTTCTCGGTCACGGCGGTCGGTTTATCTGGCGCACCGGGCCGCCCGACCTGCGCAAGAACCACGACCTGTTTACGCTCGACGATGTCTCCGAATTGCACAACGGCGCACGCCTGCCGATGGTGCTGAGCATGACATGTTATTCAGCGCCGTTCGACAATCCGACCGAAGATTCGATCGGCGAACGTTTCCTGCGCGAGCCGGACAAAGGCGCCGTGGCGGTGTTCGCCGCGAGTTGGCGCAACTCGCCCGATCCAGCCTACAGCAAGGCCTTGATCGCCGAACTGCTGACGCCGGGCCAGACCATCGGCGCTGCGATCATCAAGGCCAAACGCAAGATTTCCGATCGCACGCTGGTCGAAACCTACAACCTGCTCGGTGATCCCGCGCTGGTGCTTGATCGGCCCAAGGACACCCTCGCGCTCGCACGCGACTCTGATCGCTGGAGCACCCAGGTCGCGGTCCAACTGCCGGGCGACAATTTTCACGGCATGGTGAACGTGGACTGGCTGAATGCGACCGGCAAGGTGCTGCAATCGATCACCTACACCGTCGATGAATCGCGCTTTACCTTGCCGCCACCGCGCACGGCGCAGGCGCCTGCCGCGGTGCTGGTGTATGCGGCGGATCCCAGCGTGGGACGCGATGCAATCGGCGAACTCAATCTGCTGCCGCCGCCGATCAATCCGGCGACAAATGACACACGACAACGCGACGCGCTGATGCTCGCGCTTGATGCCGAACGCTGGCACGCGCAACCACAAATCAAGGTGGCGCTGCCGAGCAGTGAATTCCACGGTGAGGTCAGTATCGACTGGCAGGATATCAAGGGCAAAAGTCTGGCCAAGGCCGAATTCCGCGCCGATGCGCCACGTTTTGCGCTGCCCGCGCCGCCCGCGGAAATAGCCGCGCAGCTTGCGCAGGTGCATGTGCTGACGAGCGACCCGCGGCAGGATCACGACGCGTTCGGTCGGATCTATCTGGTCGATCCACCGGCCAAGGGTGTACTGATCAGCGATCCGCCGCCGAAGTCGCAAAACAATTTACCCGATGCGATTTCCAAACTCGGATTTGAAACGGGCGCGAACAATACGAGCAAGATCGTTACCGGCCAAGCCAAGGTATCGACACCGCCAGCCAAGGAAAATCCCGGCTGACGCACGCGGTACTTTCGGACCATGCAGCCGTGACTGCTGCGGCTATACTCGGGTTTCATCTCGACTGGAGCCGATCATGCCGCTACTGCGTTTGTTACCTGTTTTCATCGGACTGAGCTGTGCGCTGTGCGCCAGCGCAAATGCTGTCGACGCGCCCGCGAACATGATCGGTTATACGCCTGAATCAGCGGCTGCACAAACCCGGCTCGAACAAAAATTCGATGCCGCACTGAAGCCCGACAATCTGCGCAACTGGATGCAGCAGATGTCATCGCAACCGAACCAGCTCGGCTCGCCGCACGACAAGGCCAACGCGGAATTCGTGCTCAAGCAGTTCACGGCGTGGGGTTGGGATGCGCACATCGAAACGTTTTATGTGCTGTTCCCGACACCGAAGGAACGTGTGCTGGAACTGGTCGCGCCAACCCGCTTTGTGGCGAAGATCGACGAACCGGCGATCGCCGAAGATGCGACTTCCAAAATTCGCGATGGCATGCTGCCGCCGTACAACGCCTACTCTGCCGACGGCGATGTGACGGCCGAACTGGTCTACGTCAATTACGGCGCGCCGGACGACTACAAGGAACTCGAACGCCGCGGCATCAGTGTCAAAGGCAAGATCGCGATCGCGCGTTATGGCCAGACTTGGCGTGGCATCAAACCCAAACTCGCGCAACAGCACGGCGCGATCGGCGCGCTGATTTATTCCGATCCGCACGATGATGGTTACGCGCAAGGCGACACCTATCCGCAGGGTGCGTTTCGCGGCGAGCAAGGCGTGCAGCGCGGCTCGGTCGCGGATATTCCGATCTACTCCGGCGACCCGCTCACGCCTGGCGTAGGCGCAACAAAAAACGCCAAGCGGCTGAAGCGCGAGGACGCACCGGACTTGTTGAAAATTCCGGTGATGCCGATTTCCTACGGCGATGCGTTGCCGCTGCTCAAGGCGCTTGGCGGTCCGGTCGCGCCGGCGAACTGGCGCGGCGCGTTGCCGATCACGTATCACATCGGCCCCGGCCCGGCGCAGGTGCACCTCAAACTCGCGTTCAACTGGAACCAGGTCGAAGCCTACGATGTCGTCGCCACCTTGCACGGCTCGTTGTATCCCGATCAATGGGTACTGCGCGGCAACCATC
>JANXUW010000514.1 GCA_025351985.1 Pseudolysobacter sp. | reverse complement strand
TGTTCTATATGGCTCCCCGAGACGGACTCGAACCGCCGACCCAGTGATTAACAGTCACTTGCTCTACCGACTGAGCTATCGGGGAATAAAGGGGGATGAAGCGAGCTGCGTATTCTGTTGTTCTTGAGCCGCTTCGTCAAGCCTTGCGCCGATAAAAGTCGGTTGGATAGTGGAATTTTGCCGAACTTGCCGCTCTGCGACTGCCATCATCGCGGTCGGATCAACCTATATTCTCGGAAATCGCTGCTGACAGAAGTTGTCGCAGGGTTGGCTTCAAATTGCCGCGCAAGCATCGGCGGCCTGGGTCGCGCTGGGCTTGCCGGTGCGCGGGCGGCCGGCGTTGTTGACGATGATGGCGCTGGCCTGAGCGGCGCCGCGGGCATCGCAGAAGCTGATCGTGACATTGGTGCCGCTGGCGCTGCCGTCGGGACGATAGGTAACGTGGGTGCGGCCTTCGGTGCTCATGATGGCCTGGCCGGCGGGTTGATGTTGATTGATGGCGATCAGTGGCTCGTTGTTGCTGCGCCGGTTGTCGCCGTTGCTGTCCTGAAATACGATCCAGCCGCTTTGCCACGAGGTTTTGCCGCTGCAGGTTTGGGCATCTTCGCTCGGACACAGCACGACATGATTGCTGCTGGTCAGTGCGCTGGAACGCGCGAGGTTGAGACTGGTCATCAAGCTGTCGCGGGCGCTGCGGGCCTGGGTGCTTTGCATGATGCTGCCAAATGAAGGCAGCGCAGCGGAAGTCAGAATGCCGAGTACGACCAGTGTGAGCAGGATTTCGATCAGCGTGACACCGGTTTGACGATGAAATTTGCGCGTTGCCATGATGATTCCCCAAGTCAGAATGAAGTGTTCCGAAGTGCGACAAATTCTAGGCAGCAGGCGCGTGTGCCGAAATGGACGATGAGTGCGAGTGCGTGTAAGAAAATGCCGATCATTCAGGTGCGAACACTTGTGATGCGACGGTTGCGCCCGAACATCTGGCGCATGCTTGAAGTTCAGCTGTCTACTCGCGCCTGCACGGCGCAGCCAATTTTCTGGAAGCCGCAATGACCGATCGTTTTCAGCTTGTTTCGAACTACCAGCCCGCCGGTGATCAGCCCGAGGCGATCCGCAAATTGATCGCCGGTGTGAACGACGGCCTTGCGCATCAAACCCTGCTCGGCGTGACCGGTTCGGGCAAGACCTTCACCATCGCCAACGTCGTGCAAGCGATTCAGAAACCGACCATCGTGCTCGCGCCGAACAAGACCTTGGCGGCGCAGCTGTATGGCGAATTCAAGGAATTTTTCCCGCACAACGCGGTGGAATATTTCGTCAGTTATTACGATTATTACCAGCCCGAAGCGTATGTGCCTTCGAGCGATACCTACATTGAAAAAGACGCGTCGATCAACGAGCACATCGAGCAGATGCGGCTGTCGGCGACCAAGGCGCTGCTGTCGCGACCGGATGCATTGATCGTCGCCACGGTGTCGGCGATTTATGGTTTGGGTGCGCCAGAGA
Source organism: Pseudolysobacter sp. (assembly GCA_025351985.1). Lineage (GTDB taxonomy): Bacteria > Pseudomonadota > Gammaproteobacteria > Xanthomonadales > Rhodanobacteraceae > Pseudolysobacter. The sequence goes on along the minus strand of JANXUW010000514.1, from coordinate 1,123 downwards.
CTTACCTGCAGATGCGCCTGCATCTGATGCGCGGCGAGCACACCGATCAGCGCAAACTGGTGCACCACCTGACCGAGCTGCAATACACGCGCAACGATGTCGAGTTGCGGCGCGGTACGTTCCGCGTGCGCGGCGAAGTGGTCGATGTCTTTCCGGCCGAGTCCGAAGCCGAGGCGGTGCGTATCGAATTGTTCGACGGCGATATCGAAAGCCTGAGCATTTTTGATCCGCTGACGGGCGCGGTAATTCGCAAGGTGCCGCGCTTCACGATTTATCCGAAATCGCATTACGTGACCACGCGCAAAAGCGTGCTCGACGCGATCGAGACGATCAAACCCGAACTCGTGCAGCGTCTTGATCAACTCTACAAGTCGAACAAGCTGGTCGAGGCGCAGCGACTGCAACAGCGCACGCAGTTCGATATCGAGATGATGGCCGAGATCGGTTATTGCCAGGGCATAGAAAATTATTCGCGCCATCTCAGCGGCCACGCACCGGGCCAGCCGCCGCCGACCTTGTTCGATTATCTGCCGCCGGATTCGCTGCTGGTGGTCGACGAATCGCACGTCACGCTGCCGCAGCTCGGCGGCATGTACAAGGGTGATCGTGTGCGCAAGGAAAATCTCGTCGAATACGGATTTCGCCTGCCGTCCGCGCTCGATAATCGCCCGCTGCGATTCGAGGAATTCGAGGAGCGCGCGCCGCGCTCGATTTACGTTTCGGCCACGCCGCGCGCCTACGAGCTGGAGCATTCCGGCGATGCGGTCGTCGAGCAGGTGGTGCGCCCGACCGGCTTGGTTGATCCCGAAGTCGAGATCCGTCCGGTGCGCACGCAGGTCGATGACTTGTTGTCCGAGGCGAACCTGCGCATCGCGATGGGCGATCGTGTGCTGGTCACCACCTTGACCAAACGCATGGCTGAAAATCTCACCGATTATCTGAACGAACACGGCGTGCGCGTGCGATATCTGCACTCCGATATTGAAACTGTCGAGCGCACCGAGATCATCCGCGATCTGCGCCTCGGCAAGTTCGATGTGCTGGTCGGCATCAACTTGTTGCGCGAAGGTCTGGATATGCCGGAAGTGTCGCTGGTGGCGATTCTCGATGCTGACAAGGAAGG
>JANXUW010000502.1 GCA_025351985.1 Pseudolysobacter sp. | reverse complement strand
TCGAAGAAACGGAAACCACGATCGCCAGTCTCGGCGAACAGACGCGACGTGTCGTGCGCGTGCTGACCCTGCTGCTGCTGACGATGTTGCTGCTCGTAATCTGGTCCGATGTCGCGCCGGCCTTGTCGTTTCTCGACACGGTCAGCATCTGGAAAGCCACGCACCTGACCGAAGGCAAGGAAGTCGTCGATTTCAGTCTTACCCTGCGCGCCGTACTGCTGTCGTTCGTCGTGCTGAGCCTGACCTGGGTCGCCACGCGCAACTTGCCCGGCCTGCTCGAAATCGGCGTGTTGCGCCGGCTCAATGTCGATGCGCCCACACGCTACGCGATCACCAGTCTGGTGCGTTATCTGATCGTGCTGTTCGGCGTGATTGTCGGTATCGGTTTTCTCGGCGTGCAGTGGGCGAACCTGCAATGGCTCGCCGCAGGTTTGACCGTCGGCCTGGGTTTTGGCCTGCAGGAAATCTTCGCGAATTTTGTCTCGGGCCTGATCGTTTTATTCGAGCGTCCGTTCCGCATCGGCGACGTGATTACCGTGGCCAACGTCGAAGGCACGGTCGCAAAAATCCGCACGCGCGCCACCACCATCGTTGACTGGGACAACCGTGAAGTCGTGGTGCCGAACAAGACTTTCATCACCGATCGACTCGTCAACTGGACCTTGTCGGATTCGATCACGCGCATCGTGATCAAGGTCGGTGTGGCTTACGGCAGCGATCCGGCCAAGGTGCAGAATTTGCTGTTGAGCCTCGCCACCGAACACACGCTCGTGCTGAAAGATCCGGCGCCGAATTGCTGGATGACCGCGTTCGGCGACAGCACGCTGGATTTCGAATTGCGTGCGTTCGTCGCCGAAATCGCCCAGCGCAATCGCGTGCGTACCGACTTGCAGTTTCGCATCAAGGCCGCGTTCGATGCGGCCAGGATCGATATCGCTTTCCCGCAGATGGATTTGTGGGTGCGCAACGCCCCGCCGGGAATGGCCGGACTCGATGCCGTGTCGTCGCTGAATACACAAACCAGACCAGTCAAACCGGCGTGATTTCGCTCGCCCCAAGCGCCGTAGCCAGCATGGCCTCGAATCGCTGCTGATCCACCGCCAACACGATATCCGCATTCGGCATTTGGCCGCCGCGTTGCTCCCAATCGACCACGGTAGCGCCACGCGTGAGCGTGCCTTGCAGCTCGATCGCAACATGGCGTCGCTCGACTTTTGTGACGATGCCCGGATCGAGCGCCACAGCCATCGCCAGCGCATCGGCGGTCAGCATTTTTTCGCGTCTTTCGCCTTGTGCAAACAACAGCGTTTTGTGCGAGATGCTGCGGTAAAAAATCGCGCGCGCATCGGCACCGGCGAGCAACGCATCCCAGCGTGAAAAGTCGACGCCGTGCGCCATCGTCGCCTCCCAATCGACTAAAGTGAACTGCGGCCATTCCGAGAACACGATATGCGCCGCTTCGGGATCGAAACTGATATTGAACTCGGCCGGAATCAAGCGCGTATTGCCACGCCCGGTGACCGCGCCGCCCATGATGACGAGCTTTGCGATGCGCGACGGCAAGGTCGGATCGAGGCGTAACGCGAGCGCGAGATTGGTCAGCGGCGCGAGCGCCACGAGCGTCAATTCACCGGCGTGCTGATGCGACAAACGCAGGATCGCCAACGCCGCGTGTTCGCTGCTCGCGCGGCGGGTTGCGACGGCGTAATCGGTATCGCCAAAACCATCCAGACCGTGCACGAAGGCCGCGTCTTCCGCCGGCAAAACCAGCGGCGACGGACAGCCCGCGAATACCGGCGTGTCGGCACCGATCACCTCGACCAGCTTGAGTCCGTTCGCCACGGTGTGGTTCAGGCCGACGTTGCCGGCGGCGATGCTCAGGCCAACCACATCGGCGTGCGCGTGCGCGTGCGCCATCAGGATGGCGAGTGCGTCGTCGACGCCGGGGTCGGTATCGATCAGGATTTTTTGCCGTGTCATCGTTTTATTTCCTCAAGCAGTTGCGCGAAGTGGAATTATTTTTCTGCGATCACGACGATGCGCGGCGGCGCGGTCCAAGGAATTTTTTGCGGCGCGATATACAGGCTCGGCGCGACAAAACCGGCGGTCTGCAACCGCGCGAGAATATCGCGGCCGTAATCGCGAAACGCCAGTATGCCTTCACCGCTGCGCAGCGGATCGCGATGATAACTTGGCGCCAGCCGATGTTCGATCACGCCATCGCGCAAAT
>JANXUW010000492.1 GCA_025351985.1 Pseudolysobacter sp. | reverse complement strand
CTCGGGCAGATCCGGCGCCGATTCGTGATGCAATATCAGACCGCTGCCGGGTTCGATCAGAAACACGTGATCGATATGAAATCTGATCGAGTGACGCAGCACGACTTGCGCGTACGGCACGCCGCTGCGTCGCGCTTCGATTCGCCAGCGCAAACCCTGCAAACTCAAGCTGCTTTCGACCGCCTGGTTGAGGTTGCCGAGAAGGTCGCGCATGGCTTCGGCGATCGCCTTGCGTATCGACGGCCCGATCACCGGAAACAGCGCATCGACGATACTTTGCGGCTGCTGCCGCACCGCCTCGGCGAGGGAGCGCGACAACGGTTTCACCAGCGCAGCGGAAATACGGCCGTCGTCGTTGTGCAGTGAGGTGACGAGCTCCGGCGGCAACCGCTCGAAGGTTTTTTCGTGTTGCTGCACGACCTCATGCAACTGCGCCTGCAATTGCGCGAGCTGCGCCTGCTCGTCGCTGAGCAGCAACTCCCGCAGGCGCTGGAAGTCGGGCACGACCGCGGCCTCGTCGCGAATTATTTGCTGCGCGGCAGTTCGAACTCGCCTTTCAGGCGCATCGCGAATTCGGTGAACAGCGCGGCGAGATCTTCGCGACCGACCTTCTCGGCACGCAACTCGCGCTGCGCACGATTCAGTGCGGCATCGGCCTGGCTGGCCTGGTTGGTCAACGCCGTTTCGAGTTCGGCGTGACTGCTGTGCAGACGATCGCCAAGCGCTTCGAGATCGTGACCGAGCGTTTCGGCGGCCTTGTTGATTTCGCCGCGCTGGGTGCGCGCAGCTTCGAGCAGGCGCGATTCGAGGCTGTCGATCGCGCCGGTGCGATCGCTGACTTCCTGGCGCTGCTGCCGCGTGAGTTTTTCGAGCTGGTCGGCAAGGCGTTTGTCGAGCGCGGCAAAACGCTTGTCGGCATCCTGACGCAGGCGTTCGAGTTCGCTTTCGAGCTGCTGGTGCAACTCCTGGAAACGCTTCTCGTAATCGCGCATCTGGCCGCCGAAAAGAATGTCGCGGATCTGCGTGACATTGTTCTCGTTATCGGCGCTGCCATTGCTCTTGGGATTCTTGTCGGCCATGTCGGTGTCCTTGTCATGCGCTGCTCGCGCTCGCATTCGAGCGCCGCGTTGTCAATGGTATAACAACACCACGCAAGACACACCGCGAAGAATGGTATGCATGCTTGATCGTGTGCACGCCAGTGATGCAGACATGGCGATCCCACCAGCGGCGTCATTCGCTGATCGCAGCGTGCTCGGCGGCGATTCGCGCGGACTGTCGCGCACGCGCCTCGGTCAGCCACGCAGTTTGCACATATTTGCCCCAGACACGATCGCGGTCGAAACTTGCGGCATCCAGCCAGCCCGCCGCTTGCGCCTGCGCCAGCTGCTCTGCAGCCTGTACCGCATCGCCCTGCAACGCCGCGATCTGCGCGCGCTGATAGTTCAATACTGGCAAGTTCACTCCGGCTTGTGCCATCGCTTCGATCTGCGCCGCATAAGCACGCAAGGCAATCGCGCGTTGCACCGAATCTTCAGGCAGCAATGCGATCCACGCGGCGAAATGACCGAGTCCCATATCAGGCAACCACGCCCGCAGAAACGGATCACCCTGCTTCACCGCCGATTCAAACAATGCGCTGTAAGCACGCCGTGCTGTTTCGTCATCACCGCGCAGCATCGACGCGCGCGCGCGCAACGCCGCGTGCCACGATGCCGTTGCCGCGCCGGGTTTGATGGCGTCGAGGATTTTGTCGACGCCATCAAGCTGGTTGCTGAGCCATAACGCAGACACTTCGATTTCAAGGCGCTCGCTCGCCGAAATATCCGGCGCTGCATACAGCGTGTCCAGTGCACGCTGGCCATCGCCCAGCAGCAGATAGCTGCTGGCGAGATTAAAACCGACCCAGCCTTCCGCGCCCCGCGGATGCGGCGCGGAATGCAGGCTCGCGACGGACTTTGCGATGTTTCCATACAGCTGTCCCTGCAACGCCACCTGCCAATGCGGCTCGGTGTAATCGGGGTTCAACTGAATCGCGCGCGCAAATTTTTCAGCCGCCTCGGCACGCTTGCCCAGCAACATGAAATCAACGCCGAGATAGGTTTGCAGAATCGGATTCAACGGATCGAGTTTCTCGATACTCTGATGCCACGCCAACGCATCGCGCGGCCGTCCGCTGTAGGCCAGCGCCGTGCCGTACCAAACTGAAGCCTCGGGATGGCGCGGCGCGAGTTGCAACGCGTGTTCAAGCGCCACCGCCGCCTGTTCGGCATGCAGTTCGCCCATCAGGATGACACCTTCAGAGGCATACGCGTCGGCCAGTTCGGGCGCGAGTTGCTTGGCCCGTATCATCGCCGTACGCGCCTTGCTGGAAGCCTCATCCAAGCTGACATCGGCGTATTCGTTGAGCAGCATGTAGGTATCGGCGATGCCGCAGTAAGCCTGTGCAAAATCCGGATTTTCGGTGACAGCGCGTTGAAAATAGCCGAGCGCACGCGCGAGACTTTCGGGCGTGCGCTGATACCAGTAATGTCGACCGAGCCAGTACAGATCCTGTGCCGATATCGGCACACTGGATGCGAGCAAGGGTAGTGCAATATCCGGGCGCACAGTGCGATGTACGCGATCGAACAACGGCAGCAGAATACGGAACAATTGCTGGCGCGGCGAATCCTGTTCATCGACCCAAACCGGTGCGATATCGCCGCGATGCCACAGATCGATATGCGACCGGATCGATGCGCTCGCGGGTATGATTTCGCCGCTTAGCACGTAGTCGACATCAAGCGCGTCGGCGACATGTTGCGGACTCGCCTGACTGCGGCCGAGTGCCAGCACGGATTCGCGCCCGGCCACACGCAAGTCGGGGTTGCGCGCAAATGCATCGGTGAGACTTTCGGCAAGACCCTCGGCGCTTGCATGCAAATCGGCATCGCCGTCGCGCGCGGTGAAGGGCAGCACTGCAATGCTCGGCGGCTTGGTCACCAACGCAGCACCCGGCGACAAAGTCTGATGCAGATAGGATGCCGCAAGAACGAGCACTGCCACCAGCGCGATCGCGCCCAGCGCGTACCGCCCCCGAGGTTGCCGGGAGGTGCGATCACGCGGCATCTCCGCAGCGCTGGATGTTGCGTTATCTGGCAGCAAAGTCGTACCAATGGCGGCCGGCACAACCTCACTTGCGAGTAGATCGGTGACCGATATCAACGCTGGCGAGGTAGCCACATCGACACTGCGCTGTGCATGCACCGGAGTAACCGCAAAACGATAGCCGATTCCATGCACCGTCTGGATATAACGCGGATTGGCGACATCCTCGCCGAGCGCACGCCGCAGCATCGCAATGAGACGATTGAGCGTGGCCGGTGCAACATGGTGGTGCCCCCACACCGCATCCAGCAGGCGCTGGCGGCTCAGCAATTCCTGCGGGTGTTCGAGAAACAGCAGCAGCAGCGCAAACGCTTTTGGTTCGATCTCGACAAATTTGCCATCGCAGATCAGTCGATGCGCTTCGGGCTCGACGCGGATGGCATCGAACTCATAACTGACAAGTCTCGCTTCCACATCACTCCCTAAACCGCCATCGCCGTTCGTCCATCACGCAGTTTCATACAGCATTTTAGGTCAAGCAGCAAAACCTCACAAATTCCCTACCAATCCCGCGCATTTCCCTCAAGCATCGCGTGCCGCATGGCGCTTACGCTCGGCACGGGTTGAGCTGCTCTCGTTGCATATACCACAACAGATGAGTGCGTGGATGCGTTCATCCGTGAAACGGATATTCGGATATTCAAGTCAGGAGAATCGACATGCGTAATAGAAACGGGTTGTTCCCGCGTGATTCGCTGATTCCACTGCGTCGTTGCGACGCATCGCATCAACGCACCAGCAGATTGCGGATTGCGCTTGGGTTGATCGCAATCGCCATGACTGCCAGCGTGCAGGCATATGTGACGGTCGGTCCACACGGCACGTATCCGACGATCCAGGCCGGCGTGAATGCCGCGATCGCGAACGGCGGCGATGATGTGCGCGTTGAGGTAAAGCTCTGCAACGACCCGCACGGGTTCCAGTACGTTTGCGCGTACAAGGAAAACGTCAGCATCACCATCACCACGGCCAAGACTGTATATCTGCGCGGCGGATGGCAATCGGATTTCCTGAACGCCTACCCGGGTGCTACCGGCACGCTGGTTCAAGGCGCGGGAGCCGATCTTCCGATTGTCTATGTCTTTGCCAGCGCAGGTGGGGAGGTTCATGTCAGCGGGTTCGATTTGAGCGGCAGCGGCTCCACAGTCGGGCACTACACTCACGGAATATTTGCGTATGCGTCCGGTAATTCCCTCGTCGTCATCAACTCCAATAATATCCACGACAACTCAGTGCTCACGACTAGCGGCTATTCCACACCAGGTGGCGGCGCAGGTCTCATGACGCTTGCGCTTGGCGCTGGCGCGAGCGTGACCGTCAATTCGAACACGATCCACGGCAATGCCGTTTACGGCACCGATAGCACGAGTTCAAATGGTGGCGGGGTATTGCTGCAGGGCACGGAGGGAGGCAAAACCTATTTCGATGGCAACACCGTGACTGCCAACTCGGTCAGTAACCCTAGCGGCGGCGCATGCCACGGTGGCGGGCTTTGGGCACAAGCCAATACCGGATCCTTGCAACTGTACGGCAACACCTACACCGGCAATCAGCAGTTCGCCTGTAGCAACGGGGCCAGCGGAGACGCCGCCGATATCGACGCAATCAATGCGTCGGTCATCAACCTGAATGATGAAATCTGGACGAACAACAATACCGCGAACGATCCCGGTGTTTACGAAGTTTTCATGCATGCGGAGTCTTCCGGGCAGATTTACGCAGGCAACGGACTCATCACCCACGGAACCTGGGGCGGCCTGTACGCACAGTCGGATGCCACTTCAGCCATTACTCTGGTGAATTTCACGATCGCTGATAATCCCGTGCTCGGTTATCACGGCGTGGGCAGCGGTACGCAATTGTGGAACACGATTTTGTGGAACGACGGCAGCCCATATCAACTGGACAACGGCGCCACGTTCGCGTTTTGCCTGTACGCCGCGAATCCACTCTTCGTCGATTCCGCGGATGGCGATTACCGTCTGTCCAAAGGCTCACCGGCGATCAACGCCGGAGACACCAGTATCCCCACCGGCTCCTACAACTACGACCTTGAAGGCAGCCCGCGACCTTACTCGGGAGATGGCATCTCGATCGCTGACATCGGTGTTTACGAGTTCCACGCGTTCGACCGGATTTTCCGCAATGGTTTCTAGCGCGCGGGATTGCAATCCTAGTCAAAACGCGATTCAGGTAACTCAGCCTGGATGTGCAACCAACTTGCCCTGCTTGAAGTACCGGAGTGAATTCCGGGATTTCGACAATGCAACTTTGTATACAAAAATACATTATACACAGCCACTGACTTGCCACGATTCACCGCGGCAAGCCGTGTCCGGTTTCGCCAAAAAATCCAGCAAGGCACGGTTGATCCGGCGGTCAATATCGCTGACTCGCCCGCCAAGGCAGATGATCGCACTGCTGGCCGCATGTGCTTTTGCACTGTGTGGCATCAACACGAGTTGTGCGGCCACGTTCCCCGATCAACTGGATGTCGT
>JANXUW010000429.1 GCA_025351985.1 Pseudolysobacter sp. | reverse complement strand
GAAAAGAATACGCGAGCCCTGGCTGAGCACCAGATGCAGATCCAGTTCGCTGGCGCTGTACAACGTGCTCAGGCCGATGCTCGCGAGCAGAAACAACGCGCCGAGCAACGGCCAGTCGAGGCGAGCGTGCTGTACCGAATTGCGCGCGCGTTCGCGCCAGCGCCAGAGCAACTGCTCGATCATTTCAGCACTCCGATGCCGGCCGCGGCGTCCGTGGTGAGCCAGGAATCCAGCATCTTGCGTGCGATCGGCGCGGCGTCGCTGGCACCGGTGTGGCCGGCCTCGAGCGCGACCACCACCGCGATGCGCGCCGACTCCGCCGGCGTGAAAGCCTCGAACAGCACCTGATGCCGATCGACCGCGGTTTCCATGATGTTCTGCCACGCTTCGGTGGTGCGCGAATAACGCTCGGCGGTGCCGGTCTTGCCGGCGATGACGTACGGGAATCCATCACCGAGGCCGCGCGCGGTGCCATCGCCATTGACCACGGCGATCATGCCTTGCGCCACGGCATTCCAGTCGGCGGGTTTGATGAACGTTGGCTGCGCCGCTGATATCGGCTGCAACACTTGCGGTTTGCCGAAGCCATCTTGTGTGGCGTGCAACAAATGAATTTGGCGGCGCTCTCCCTTGCCCGCGAGAATCGCCAGCGCGTTGGCGAGCTGCACCGGGGTGATCACCCAATAACCCTGGCCGATACCGGCGATCACGGTTTCGCCCGGATACCAGACCTTGCCTTGCATGGCCATCTTCCAATCGCGCGAAGGCAAAACGCCGCGGCTTTCGGTCGGCAGGTCGATGCCGGTTTTTTCGCCGAAGCCGAACTGCACGAGGTAATCCGCAAAACGATCGATGCCCATGTCCTGCGCGAGCGAATAAAAATACGTGTTCACCGAGCGCGCGATCGCCTCGATCACATCCACCCGGCCGTGACCGCCGCGCAGATCGTCGCGATAGGCGCGCTGCTGACCAGCGATATGAAACTCGCCGGTGGAGAACACCGTGTCGGTCGCCTTGCGGATGCCCAGGCCAAGGCCGGCCATCGCAACGAACGGCTTGACCGTCGAGCCCGGTGTGAAGTTGCCGCTGACGGCGCGATTCAGCAGCGGTTTTTCCGGCGCGTTGAGCAGCGCGTTGTAATCGCCGTGGCCGATGCCGTTGACGAACAGGTTCGGATCGAAACCCGGCACGCTGACCATCGCCAGCACTTCGCCATTGCGCGGATCGACCGCGACTGCCGAGCCGGTGCGGCCGACAAACGCGTTTTCGGCGACTGTTTGCAGACGCGCGTCGATGCTCAGATACAGATTTTTTCCGGGCGTCGGTGCGACGCGATCGAGCACGCGCAACGCGCGCCCGTCGGCATTTGACTCGACGCGTTCGTAGCCGGGCTCGCCGTGCAGCATGTCTTCGTAATAACGCTCGATGCCGATCTTGCCGACCAGCGTGGTGACGGCATAACGCCCGGCATCGAGGCGTTGCTTGTCGGCCAGATCGATGCGCCCGACATAACCGACCAGATGCGAGAATTCATTCGCCAGCGGATAACGCCGGGTCAGGTACGGAACGACATCGACGCCGGGGAAACGATAACGGTTGATCGCAAAACGCGCGACTTCATCCTCACTCAAATGCAGGCGCAGCGGGATGCTGTCGTACTTTGGCGTACCCGCCACGAGCTGGCGAAAATGTTCGATGTCGTCATCCGACAGCGGTACCACCGCACCGAGTTCCAGCAGCATGGCATCGAGCTTGCCGGCATGTTCCGGCACCACTTCGAGCCGATACGCCGGCACGTTGTCGGCTAGCAGCACGCCGTTGCGGTCGTAGATCAGGCCGCGCGCCGGCGCGAGCCAGTGCAGGCGAATGCGGTTGGCTTCGGAGCGTGTCGTGAATTCGTCGTGGCGCTGCACCTGTAGGTGATAAAAGCGCGCGACCAGAGCGCTCAAGGCGAGCACGATCGTGGCAAAACCGATGATCGCGCGGATGCGAAACTGATCCGCCTCGCGCGCGGTGTCCTTCATTGCGGTGATGCGCGAATAGGATTTCATCGGCCGGTTTTCATGCATCCCGCGCATGCAGGCGTGAGCGCAGATCGTCCAGTAGCAGGAAAATCCATGGCCACGCCAGCATGCCGATAAAAGGCGCGATCCAGAACGTCGCGGGCGGCCGTGGATCGCCACCAAACGCGCGCACCATCAGCAGCACGATGCGGTCATTCAGCAACAACGCAAGTACCGCCACCGCTTGTTGCCACATCGGGAAAAAACGCAGGCGTGAACGAAAACGCAGCACGATGAAGATCAGCGCGACGAGGCGCAGCGCCTGCTCGCCGAGCACTTCTCCGGTGAGCACATCGCCGCATAATCCGAGCACGAAAGCGAAACCCAAGCCGACCCGATCCGGCGCTTCCAACGCCCAGTACACCAGCACCAAGGCGGGCCAGTACGGCTTGAACGCGAGCAGTGCCTGTGGCATCGGCGCGAGTTGCAGCATGAAGGCCGCGAGAATGCTGCCGTAAAACAACAGCCCATGAGCGCGCAGGTGGTTCATGGCGTGGCCTGGGCGGCTGGGGCAGCGGCGGGTACAGCCGGTACTTTCGGCGCAATGCCGGACGGCGGCCCGGGAGTTTCTGCCGGCGCGGGCGGACCGATCGGATCGGCCAGTTCGTGCAGCAGCAACACCTCGCCCGTACGATCCAGCGCCGCGCTTGGGCGCGCCACGGCGGCGCCGAAAAGTCCCGACGGATCATTCTTCACTTCGACGATTTCGCCAACCGGAAATCCCGCCGGGAAACGTCCACCGAAACCCGAAGTCACTAGTTTGTCACCCACTTTCACGTCGGCGCTGGCGGGAATATTCAGCAGATCCAGCCGGTCGATAACGCCGCTGCCGCTGGCGATCACGCGCACACCGCTGCGTTCGATACGCACCGGCAAGGCGTGGCTCGGATCGGTGATCAGCATCGCCTTGGCGGTGTGTGGCAGGACTTCGATGATCTGCCCGACCACGCCGTGTGCATCGATCAGCGCCTGACCGACGCTGACCCCTTCGCTGCTACCGGCGTCGAGCACGATGCGATGGCGCAACGGATCGAGATCCAGATCGATCAGCTTGGCCAGTTGCACGCCAACGCCCAGGCCGTTCTGCACGTCGAGCAATTGTTTGAGGCGTTGATTTTGTTCCTGCACCACGCCGAGGCGGTTCAGACGCGCCTGGCTCAGCATCAGCGCTTCGCGCAGGCGCGAATTTTCTTCGGTCAAGGCATTGCGGTCGCTGAATGCCAGGCGTGCGTCGTGCGCGAGTTTTGCCGGCATCGCGGCCAAGCGATAGATCGGCTCGATTACCGCACTCGTGCGCATGCGCAAAATTTCGACATAGTGAAAATGCCGGTCAACCACCATCAACGTAATCGACAACGCCAAATAAATGACCAGCCGCAAGGTGCTGGATGCACCTTCGGCGAACAGCGGCGAGGAATCGTTGCGGGCAAGCGCCATAAGGTTGAAGCATATATCGAGTCGTCAGCGCGCGGCAGACGACGCAACGAATGGAATCAGAAAAACAGAGTACCGATCCTGCTTGCGCGGTTTCAATCGGGCGCGAAGAAATCGCTGCCATGCAGATCAATCAGTTCGAGCGCGCGCCCGCCGCCACGGGCGACGCAGGTCAGCGGATCGTCGGCGACGTGTACGTGCAAGCCGGTTTCATCCGAGATCAGACGATCCAGGTCACGCAGCAACGCGCCGCCACCCGTCAGCACGATGCCGCGTTCGGCGACGTCCGAGCAGAGTTCCGGCGGCGTTTGTTCCAGCGCCGAGCGTACCGCAGCGACGATACCCGCCAGCGGTTCGTGCAGTGCTTCGAGTATTTCGTTGGAGTTGATCGTGAACGCGCGCGGCACGCCTTCGGCGAGATTGCGCCCGGAGACTTCCATTTCCTTGACTTCGGTGGACGGAAACGCGCAGCCGACTTCGAATTTGATGCGCTCGGCGGTGGATTCACCGATCAGCGTGCCGTGATTGCGGCGCACGTAATTGATGATGGCCTCGTCGAAACGATCGCCGCCGATACGCACCGACGCGGCGTAGACGATGCCGTTGAGCGAGATCACCGCTACTTCCGAAGTACCGCCACCGATATCCAGCACCATCGCGCCGCGCGCTTCATGCACCGGAATGCCGGCGCCGATTGCTGCGGCCATCGGTTCCTCGATCAGATAGACATCACGCGCACCGGCGCCTTCGGCCGACTCCTTGATCGCACGCCGTTCCACCTGCGTGGAGCCGCATGGAACGCAGATCAGCACGCGCGGACTTGGCCGCAACAGGCGCGAGCGATGCACCTTCTTGATGAAGTGCTGCAGCATCTGCTCGGTCATGGTGAAGTCGGCGATCACGCCGTCCATGAGCGGGCGCACCGTGACGATGTTGCCGGGTGTGCGCCCGAGCATGCGTTTGGCTTCGGCACCGACGGCGGCAACCGAGCGCGGACCGCCCGGTCCACGATCCTGGCGAATCGCCACGACCGAAGGTTCGTTCAGCACGATGCCCTGGCCGCGCACATAGATCAGCGTGTTGGCAGTGCCGAGGTCGATCGAAAGATCGTTGGAGAAGATGCCGCGTAAACTTTTGAACATGAGGGTTCCGGTGCGCGCTGCGCAACTAGCGAAGAATTGGGAGATGAAAACCAGAAAAGCCCGCTAGTCTAGTAATCAAGCCGGTTTGAAGCAAGCTAAACCTGTGTTAATAATAGGTTTGCTGGTCGATTGCGGCGCTGCGTCATTATGCTAGGCTTCGACGTCACGCGTTGGAGCTGATCGCATGTTGGCGGATCCCGAAATCCTGATCCATTGGATTTTCATCGCAGTACCGTTGGCTATAGGGCTGGCCCTGATTTTTGTGACGACCGAGCCGGAAGAGCTGCGTCGTTTGGCTTACTGGAATCCGGGTTTGGCTTTATACCGATTTCGATTATTTCGTTATGGTGCGGCGATGTTGTGTTTCATCGGCGCCGCAATAAGCTGGTTTACGTTCTGAGCAAAAAATAACTCCGCAAAAAATAGTCAGGCATCCGTGTGAGCATAGACAGCACTACCGTTCGACAAATCGCCCACCTCGCGCGCATCGCTGTGGCCGAGCAACAATTGCCGGCGCTCGCCGCCGAACTCAATGGCGTACTTGATTTTGTCGGCCAGCTTGCGGCGGCGGATATCGGCGCGGT
>JANXUW010000414.1 GCA_025351985.1 Pseudolysobacter sp. | reverse complement strand
GATTTGTTGTCGATGTATCGGTCGCTGGCTGCGACCATGCAGATGTCATTGCGAACAATGCGACGATCAAAAACCAGCGAGACATGTTGTGCTTCCTTTTCGACATGAGCAGACATTTTCCGCAACCGAGCTTTTCAGTTGATTGTTTGGAAATCCTGGATTCAACGCTGTTCGGTTTGTAGACTTTATTTGATGGTTTGCATTGAATGATCGGGCTTAGCTTAAAATCCAGAGCCACAACGGCAGCGTCGCCAGCGACAACACGATGCCGTAACCGACCAGTGCGGCGGCGAGTTCAGGTGCAAGTCCGGCGGCGGCGGCGAGTGCGCCGGAGGTAATCATCGACGGCATCGCGGTTTGCAGCACGGCAACTTTGCGGATGTCGCCACTGAGGCCGAGCGGCCCGCACAATGCCAATGCCAGCAGCGGCAGCAACAGCAGTTTGAACAGCAATCCGGCGCCCAGCGGCAGCAGATCGCGACGTGGCAATTTGAAACGAGTCTGCATGCCGATCGCTAGCGTCACGAGCGGCAACAGCGCGCCGGACAGACGCTTCAATCCCTCACTGATCGCTTCCGGCGGATGTTCCGGCATGATCGTGAGTGCCGCCGCCAGCGCCAGCATCGGCGGGAAAGCGGCAATGCGCTTGAGCATGCCGAGCGGCGTCGGGCGGACCGTATCGCCGTACATCGCCAGCACCACGAGACCGAAACTCGACAAGATCAGAAACGAGCCGAACTGATCGTAAATCACCGCGTACGGCAGCGCCGTTTCGCCGAGCAGGGCGACGATCATCGGGTAACCGAGGAATGAGGTATTGCCCATTGGTACGGTCATCAGCAGCGCGCCGGTGGCGTCGCGCCGCACGCGCGCCCAGCGCTGCAATCCGAGCACCAGCAACACGCTCACCGCAAGCATCAGCCACGGTACAAGCAACAGTCCAAGCAGCTCGCGCTGGAAATGCAGGCCCGGCGCATACAACAGGATGGCGGCCGGCAGACACACGTACAACACGATCTGATTGAGCGCTTCGGGCGTATTCGGCGGCACCCAGCCGCGCCACGCAATCAGCCGACCGATCGCGAGCATTACCAGAATGAAACCGAACGCCGCGAGCACCGAACTATTCACGTCATCACACCATCGCAGGAAAATTTAACGCGGCAGCAGGTAGTTTCTTCGCATGGGAACGCGTTAGCATGCGTCGCTCGACATCGTTACTGCGGTAACGTTTACCAATCTGCTGCATGCGTGAGGATAATGATGGATGGCTTGAGCCTGTTCCAATCCGCCCGACCCGAATTTTTCGTAGGCTGGGGCACGCTGGCGCTGATTATCGCGGCATTGGCCCAGGGCAAGAATCGCAGCGGTCTGGTGTGGTTTGTTTTTGCCCTGATCGGCGGACCGCTGGCGTTGCTGATCCTGGTGTTTCTGCCGCGAGTGCGCAGCTCGCGATTCTGAAAGGTCATCCCGGTTGCTGAGTTGCAGCAATTTGCGGAGCACCGCGTGACATTTTTCGCAAGACTCAATCGCCCAGTATTTCCTTCATGAATTCGGGCAACGCCAGCGCAGCACGATGGGTATCCACGTTGTAATAGCGCGTCGCGAAATGTTTGGTCGCCGCACCACGCTCGCGGAATGACGAAAGATCCGCATTCTTGCGCGCCATCGTGCAGCTCCACCAACCGGTCGGATATGCCGGTTGCGGAAACGGCAAGGTGCGCACCGCGTTGAAACCGGCGGCCTTCATCGCGTTGCGCATCGCCTTGATCAAGGTCAGATGGATCAACGGCGATTCGCTCTGCTGCACGAGGATACCGCCGGTGCGCAGCGCCTTCATGCACGAGACATAAAACGCCTCGCCGAACAGGCCTTCGGCCGGACCGACCGGATCGGTTGAATCGACGATGATCAGGTCCAGCGTTTCCGGCTCGCATTCGGCCATCCATTTGATGCCGTCGACAAACAGCAACTGCGCGCGCGGATCGTTGTTCGACTCGCACAGCTCGGGGAAATAACGTTCGGCCAGACGCGTCACACGCTCGTCGATCTCGACCTGGATCGCCGATTCGACTTCCTCGTGTTTCAGCACTTCGCGCAAGGTGCCGCAGTCGCCGCCGCCGATGATCACCACGCGCTTGGCGCGCGGATGGGTGAACAGCGCCGGATGCGACATCATTTCGTGATACAGGAAATTGTCGCGACCCGTCACCATCATGCAGCCGTCGATCACCATCAGGTTGCCCCAATCGGTGGTCTCGTAGATCTCGATGGTCTGGAAAGGGGTTTTCTCCGCATGCAGTTGCTGCTTGATGCGAAAGCCGATCGACGAGCCGGAGTGGTCGAAATTTTCGGTGAACCAGGTGGACTCGGCGCTGGACATGGAAGAAAAACCTGCAGAAAAGGTGGAGGGGAAGGCGGCGAATTGTACCTACTCTTGTGTTGCACTGACACGCGCAAGGCATATCAGGCCGTTACAATAGACATTCCTCATTCATTTATCCGCCGTATCGGCGCGGAGTCGCAACCCATGACCCAGCCCTGGACCATCGAACAGGCGCGCCAAACCTATGCCATCGCCAATTGGGGCGAAGGTTATTTCGATGTCGGCGACGCCGGCGATTTGCGCGTGTATCCGCGCGGGCCGGATGGCAGCGAAGTTTCGTTGCCTGCCGTGGTCGAGGCCGCATGTGCACAAGGCGCGCGCTTGCCGTTGCTGGTGCGATTCGCGGATATCTTGCGACATCGTCTTGGGCGATTGCAGGGCGCGTTCGCCAAGGCGATGACCGACTGCGATTACGCCGGTGGTTATACCGCGGTCTATCCGATCAAGGTCAACCAGCAGAAAGGCGTGGTCGGCGAACTGGCGAATGCGGGCGCCGACGGTTTTGGTCTCGAAGCCGGATCGAAACCCGAACTCATGGCGGTGCTCGCGCTCGCGCGGCCCGGCAGCATCGTCATCTGCAACGGCTACAAGGATCGCGAATATCTTCGTCTTGCGCTGGTCGGGCGCAAGCTCGGTTATCGCATCTTCATCGTTATCGAAAAACCGTCCGAACTGAAACACGCGATCGATGAAGCGCGCGCGCTCGGCGTCGAACCGCTGTTCGGCGTGCGCATGCGTTTGACCAGCCTCGGCGCGGGCAAGTGGCAGAACACCGGCGGCGACAAATCCAAGTTCGGTCTCACGCCGCGCCAGTTGCTCACGCTGGTGGAGCAGCTCAAAGTCGCCGGCCTCACGCACACCCTGCAGTTGCTGCATTTTTTCATGGGCTCGCAGATTTCCAACGTGCGCGACATAGCCAACGGCATGCGTGAATCGGTGCGTTATTTCGTCGAGCTGTCCAAGCTCGGGTTGCCGATCAAGTACGTCGATGTCGGCGGCGGACTCGGCGTGGATTACGAAGGCACGCGTTCGCGGTCGGAATGTTCGGTCAACTACGGCCTCGATCAATATGCCGCGACCATAGTCCAGCCGCTCGCCGACGTCTGCGCCGAACACGGCCTCACACCGCCGCATGTGATCACCGAAACCGGCCGCGCGATGACCGCGCATCACGCCGTGCTCGTGACCAACGTCAGCGATATCGAACAGGCGCCGCTCGGTGCGATTCCGCCCGAAGATGCCGATGAGCCATCAGCGCTGCGCCACCTGCGCGAGATCCATGCCGACATCGCGCAGCGCCCGGTGATCGAGCTGTATCACGAAGCGCAGCATCATCTGGCCGAAGGTTATTCGCTGTACGCGCTCGGCCAGTTGTCACTGCAATATCGCGCGCGTCTCGATGATTTGTATTACGCCATCGTCAATGCCTTGCGCGGTCGCTTGAAGCCCGAAGGTCGCGCGCACCGCCAGGCACTGGACGAGCTCAACGAAAAACTCGTCGACAAATATTTCGTCAATTTCTCGATCTTCGAATCGATTCCGGATTCGTGGGCGATCGACCAGATTTTTCCGATCATGCCGATCGCCGGGCTTGAGAAAAAACCGGATCGGCGCGGCGTGATCGCCGATCTGACCTGCGATTCGGACGGCCGCATCGATCAGTACGTCGCCGCAGATGGCGTTGATGTGAGTTTGCCGTTGCATACGCCGATACCGG
Source organism: Pseudolysobacter sp. (assembly GCA_025351985.1). Taxonomy (GTDB): domain Bacteria; phylum Pseudomonadota; class Gammaproteobacteria; order Xanthomonadales; family Rhodanobacteraceae; genus Pseudolysobacter. The sequence continues at coordinate 238 of JANXUW010000414.1, read as the reverse complement.
GGCAGTCGTATCGGCTCGGCATTTTTCTGGTTGGCGCGTACCAGGAAGCACTCGGTGATATCCACAATCTTTTTGGCGATACCGATGCGGTCAACGTGCGTCTGAAAACCGCCGGCGGTTTCGAGTTCTCGCACTTGCGTCGCGGCGATACCACCGACCTCATGCTCGATTACGTCGGCTACGATCTCGCGGAATTGCGCAGCACCTATCGCGACAAACTCGTGCAGGCCGGTATCGC
>JANXUW010000402.1 GCA_025351985.1 Pseudolysobacter sp. | reverse complement strand
CGCCGACCGCGCGCGCGGGGTTTGAAATGGCGTTGTTGCGCATGCTCGCGTTCAAGCCGGCGACAGCTGCCGCGGCACCGGGGCCTTCAATAACTGCGCCGCGCGCGCCGGTGCTGCCGCCCGCGATGAAGACTGCTGCTGAGGCTGTGCCACCGCGCGCTATTGCCGCGAATCATGTCGATGCATCGTCAGCGGCAATGGCGGCGAATCGTTTTGAATCGGCCACAGTCTCTCCACAACGGGCTGGCGATGTTGCCGAAAATTCGCGCGCGGCAAGCAACGAAACCGCTGCCGCAACTGCGTCGCCCAGCGCTGTGGTTGCGACAACGATGGCACCGAGCATCGCCGTGGCCGATCTCACTGCCAACGACTGGCCGGCACTGATCGAGAGTGCCGGCTTGCGTGGTCCGGCCGGACAACTTGCGCAGCATGCAGCGATGCTCGGCCTTGAAGGCGATACCTTGCGACTGGCGTTGAAGGCCGCGCATCAGCATTTGAATTCGCCCACATTGGTGACACTGATCGAACAAAAATTGTCGGTCGCGTTGGGCGTCACGATCAAGATCCGCATCGAACGCGCTGGCGATCATATCGAAACGCCGGCCGACCAATCTGCACGCGCCAAGTCCGCGCAACAACAGGCGGCCGAAACCGGCATGAGCGCCGATCCGGTGGTGCAAGCGCTGATGCAAAGTCTCGGTGCGCGGATCGTGCCGAATTCCATCAAACCTCTGGAGAATGGGTCGTGAAAGCGCAATTGGGTAACTTGATGCAACAAGCGCAGCGCATGCAGGACGAGATGAAGCGCGCACAGGAAGAAATCGCCAACCTCGAAGTCAGCGGCCAATCCGGCGGCGGTCTGGTCACGGTGCAGATGAGCGGCCGCCATGAAGTGCGCCGCGTCACAATCGATCGCAAGCTGTTCGCCGACGATGCGGAAATGGCCGAGGATCTCGTCGCCGCGGCATTCAACGACGCAGTCAACAAGATCGCGCAGGAATCGCAATCGCGCATGAGCGCCGTGAGCGCGGGCATGAACTTGCCGGCAGGATTCAAGCTGCCTTTTTGATTGCCATCGAGCCGACACGAGTTACTCGCGGTCGCGATAGCGCGATGTAATTTTGAATCCTTGCAGGAAAACGGCCATGACCAATACTCGAACAATTTTTCGCCGCAGTGCAGGTTCGTTTGCTCGCGTGTGCGGGACATCACTCGGCCATGTTTTGCTGTTGGCTTTCGGATTTTCGACAGCGGCGATGGCGCAGGTTGTCGATCAGGTACACGGCAGCGTGGATAGCAACCACGCCGTGCGACTGAACGAATCAAAAGTCTCGTGGACATCTCCGGAAAACGATCTTGGCGCGCTCGACGACACGACGGTGCTGCGGCATCTCAGTGTGAACCTGAAGCGTTCACCGGCACAGCAAGCCGCATTTGAAAAGCTGTTGCGCGAGCAGCAGGATCTAGCCTCGGTGAATTTCCACGCATGGCTCACGCCGCAGCAGGTGGGCGAAAAATTCGGCGCGAGTGCCAACGATATCCAGGCAATAACCGATTGGTTGCAAGCGCAAGGCCTGCATGTCGATCGCGTGGCCAACAGTCGCATGTCGATCAGTTTCAGCGGTACCGCAGCCAATGTGACATCGACCTTCGGCACCGTGCTGCATCGTTACCAAGTCAGCGGCGAGACGCGTATTGCGGCACTCGCTGAACCGCGCGTGCCGCTCGCGCTGGCTGGTGTGATTCAGTCGGTGCGCGGATTGACGACAACAAGAACGCGCGCCTACCACGCTTTGACCCAGCATCAGAGCAGCGCACCGATGCCGGGCGCACCACGGCCGGAACTGACGAATTGCCCGTCGGCCGACGCTTGCAGCTATTTCATCACGCCGGCGGATTTCGCGACCATTTACGGCATCACGCCAGTGTCGCAGCAGAGCATCAACGGCGCGGGCCAGAACATTGCGATTGTCGGTCGTGCGCAAGTATCCAATGCCGATATCGAGGCCTTTGAACATGTCACCTCGCTGCCGAATTCCGATCCGATCTTGAAGGTTCCACCGGCCGGGATTTCGCCGCCGCCCGCAAGTACTTCATGCACCGATACCGATCCGGACGATTGCGGCAAGGCGAGTGATCAGTCCGAAGCAACGCTGGATGTCGAGCGCGCCATCGGTACCGCGCCCGGCGCGACGATTTATCTCGTTGCCAGCACCGACGTCGATAATCAGGACGGCGTATTTATCGCCACCGAACATGTGATCGACGATGCCCCGATTTTTGCGAATATCCTGAGCATCAGTTTTGGCAGTTGCGAGTCGGATGCACAGTCCAGTGGCGTGAGTTACCTCGATCAGCTTTTCAGTCAGGCTGCGATCGAAGGAATTTCGGTATTGGTGGCTTCCGGCGATGCAGGCGCAGCTG
>JANXUW010000357.1 GCA_025351985.1 Pseudolysobacter sp. | reverse complement strand
GGCGTTGACGAATACGCTCAGCGCGTAGGCTCCCGGCAACGGACCGGATAGCGGCGCACTGGTGTAACTCGTATCGGATCGGCTCGAATTTGCGGCGGGCGATATCCAGGCAATTTGGTCGTTGTCGATGCGCCGCAACTGCAGCAGCGGCGAGTTGGTCGCGCTGCTGTTGGTGCCGCCGCCGGAGGCTTCGCTATCGCCGGCAAAGCCGCTGCCGGTCAGTTGCAATGATTGCCCCAACGACAACAGAGTATTGAGGTTGCCGATCAGCGGGCGACGGCTATCGGGGAAACCGGGGTCGTAGTTATACAGTTCGGTACTCGCCAGGGAGTTTTGGTTAAAGTTGTTGGATCCACCCGCTATAAGCACCTTCCCGGAGGGCAGCGTAGTGGCGGTTAGTCTCGTGCGCGCGATAGCGAGGCTATCTGCAGAGATCCATACGTTGCTGGCGGAGTCGTAGAGTTCTGCGCTGCTCAAGTAAGTAGAGGCATCGTTTCCGCCTGCGACCAGAATTTTTCCGGAAGGTAGCAGGGCAGCGACGTGGCCACTACGTGCGTTCGCGAGGTTGCCTGCGGAGCTCCATGTGTTGCTGAGAGGGTCATAAATTTCGGCAGACGCGAGGTAAATGCTGACATTGGTTGTGTCGCTTCCTCCCGCTATGAGTACCTTGCCAGAGGGCAGCAACGTGGCAGTGTGACCCGCGCGTCCGTAGACGAATGCTCCTGCAGATATCCAGGAGTTGCTGATCGGGTCATACAGCTCGGCATTGTGAAGGTTAGCGCCATGGCCGTGGTACCCACCAGCAACGAGAATCTGGCCAGAAGGCAGCAGGGTCGCGGTGTGACCGGCGCGTGCATTGACCAAATTCCCGGCTGTGGCCCAGGAATTGCTGACAGGATCATAGATTTCGGCAGTCGCGAGTACGGTGCCACTGTAGGTACCGCCTGCAACAAGGACTTTGCCGGAAGGCAACAACGTGGCCGTATGGGCACTGCGGCCAGCTGTCAAGCTGCCCGTGGCACTCCAGGAATTGCTCACGGAATCATATAGCTCGGCACTGGCGAAGTAGTTGTTGCCGTCATATCCGCCCGCGACGAGAACCTTGCCAGAAAGCAGCAAGGTAGCCGTGTGAGCAGAGTTTGGATTCGCCAGGCTACCCGCAGACGCCCAGGAATGACTGGCAAGGTCAAAAATCTCGGTGCTGGCGAGGTAGATATTGCCATTGAACCCGCCTGCGACCAGTACCTTGCCGGCAGGCAACAAAGTGGCGGTATGATTATTGCGCGCGTTGGCAAGGCTCGTCTCAGGGCCCCAGGAAGAATTGTTTTCGGGGTCATAGAGCTCTGCGTTTGCGAGTACGGCAGAGTTGCCAATTCCGCCCACCACGACGACTTTGCCGGAAGGCAGCAGGCTGGCGGTGTGGTAAGCACGTGTGTTGCTCAGACTTCCGGCGGCGCTCCAAGTGCCGCTGGCCGGATCATACAATTCGGCGCTGGCGACGTAGGTCCCAAAGCTAAGAGCTCCTCCCGCGACAAGAACCTTGCCTGAGGCAAGCAGCGTAGCGGTGTGCAAGGAGCGGGTTGTGGCTAGGCTCCCGGCAGCACTCCAGATATTGGTGCTGGGGTCATAAAGCTCGGTGCTACTCAGGTAGTCGGTGCTGCCGTATCCCCCGGCGACAAGAAGCTTGCCGGAAGGTAACAATATAGCGCTGTGATCCCCGCGTGCGCTGGCAAGATTGGCGGCAGCGCTCCATGTATTGCTGGCCGGATCATAGATTTCGGCACTGCCGATGGCGTTGCCGTTGTTGTCGTATCCCGCGGCTACCAACACCTTGCCGGATGGCAGTAGAGTTGCGGTATGAGAGTAGCGCGCGCTGACGAGGTTGCCTGCGCTGCTCCAGCTCTGGCTAGCGGGGTCATAGATTTCGGCTGTGGCGAGTGTGGCCGTGTTGATTCCGCCTACAACAAGTACCTTGCCCGAGCGCAGCAGCGTGGCGGTGTGATACGCCCGTTTGCTGGAAAGATCTCCGACCACACTCCAGGTATTGCTGCCTGGGTCATAAAGCTGAGTGCTGCCCAGATACGCACTCGTGCCGCTGTTGCCGTTAAACCCTCCCGTGACGATTACCTGGCCCGAAGGCAGCAACGTGGCAGTGTGATAAGCCCGTGCGAGAGCGAGGTTGGCTGCGGTGCTCCAAGTGTTGCTGCTTGGATCATACAGCTCGACACTGGTGAGGTAACCCGCGCCGAATCCGCCAATGCCCCCTGCGGCGAGCAGCTTGCCGGACGGCAGCAACGTGGTGGTGTGGCTTGTGCGCGCGATGCTGGGTCCCGCCACGGGACTCCACGTATTTGCCACCGCCTGCGCGACAAGCGGCAGGCAAATAGCAAGTGCAAATAAAGCGATCAATGCGACGCAGGTGCTGCGCTGGCGAATGGAATACATCATCTTTGATTCCCTGAAACTGGATAGTATTCAGTTGTGAATTGCAGGCCTCACGCTGTTGCCAAGTTTGCGCAATCGTCATTCGCGAAGGTGCTGAGACATGGCAAAAGACATCCGTGCCAACACGCCGGCTTGCACAGCATCAAGGCGAGATCGAGCCAAGACAGACCATGTTTTGTGGACACTCGAAACCATTCTTGAACATGGCGTCGCTGGAGAATACGAACGCCGCACCGGCGCTGGTGACTGATCCCGCGCCCGCCGCGGCAATAGGCGCGCCTGCAACAGCGGTGACGGTATCCAGGCTGACACTGCGGCCCATCTCCAGAAAGTTGTAGCTATAGACGCCGCCGCTGTCGGGGAAAAGTGTCTGCGACACGCCCCAGTTGTTACTGCCGCCGTTGTTCTGCGCGTACAGATAGGCAATTCCCGTATACGTGAAGCCGGGTGAATTCAGATTCGGCGCACCGACCAGCAGTCCCGTGCCGTGCAGGCTGACGGCGGCACCGAAGGCGCTTGCATCAAACGGAGAATCGATGCGCTTTAGCGGTTGAAAAATGCCGCCGCCATCGCGCTGCCATACCTCGACCGAGGGCACATAACCTCCCGCTGCGCCGGGCGCACCGGCGGCGACCAGATCGCCATCGATCGCGACCGCCGCGCCGAAGCCGCGATTACTGGCACTGGTCGACGAGGCGACGTACTGCTGGTAAACCGCTGAACCGTCGTTTCCCACGTTGAAGAAATAGGTGCGTCCGGCAGAGTTGATGTATCCCGTAAAAACGCTACCCAAGCGCGCATTGGGTGCGCCGACAGCAAGATTGGATGCGCCAAGCGCCACGGCATAACCGAAGTTGTCGCCGGCATGATTTTCACCCATCACCAGTGCGGTATTGCCCCACAAATTGCTGCCACCCGCATCGCGTCGATACAGCGCCGCCAGGCCGGCCGCGTTGTACAGCGCGCCGTTCAAATAATTGTTTGAATACGGTGCGCCTACGGCCACGCTATCGCCTTTCACCGCCACTGAAAAACCGAAGTTGAAATTGGTGCCGATAGCGGGTGCGGAAAGCGGAGTGACCTCGACAAAATAGTCGCTAGCCGGCGTGGTTGGCGTCGAATAGACATGACCGTGCCTGAAAACGTAAGCCCGCCCCGCTGCCACAACGCCAGACACGTTCACATGTGGTGCCCCGATCACGATGGTGTCCTGATCCATCGCGATGGCCGCGCCGAATTGATCGCCAGCGGTGGCATCCGATGCGGTCAGTTCGGTGAACAGATACCAGTGCGTGCCGCTGCGTTGGTAGACGGAAACGAAACCCGGCGGGCCGCTCAGCGATGGGTTACCTACCAGCATCCAGTCGCCACTGACCGCCACCGCCCAGCCACCGAATTGATATGCCGTCCCGTTTGAGAGGATATAAGTCTGGACGAATGTCTGGGCGTGTACCGCGACCGTCGCAAGCAGGATCGGCAAAACCAGCAACGCCCTCAGCAAGTGTCGAAAGAAAAGTCCGATGGATGAGTTGGGGTTCGAGAAATTCCACATGACGGATTTCCTTTGTCAGGTTTTTGACCGGTGGCTACTGCAGAGAAGCCGATGCGCGTGATCGATGTTTTGCATCAATCGAAACCGTTATCGAAAACGCCATCACGGCCGAAGATCACAATCACTGCACCGCCCGGCACGTTGGCACCCATGCCATCGGTCGGCGCGCCGATGGCAAAGTCGGCAATGCCATCGCCGTTGACATCGCCGAGCTTGGCCACGGTTCTGCCAAAGGCGCCGGTGGGGACATGACTGCTGGCGATCAACACGCCTTCCTTGGGATGAAACATATTCAATTTGCTTGGCGTCAGCGGGTTCCATGGGCCGCGATGGCCATACACGAGATAAACCACGCCGGTTTCACCGCCAAACGGTCTTGGAACAGCCCAGTCGGCGATGACGAAATCATCGATGCCATCGCCATTCACATCACCCACACCGGCAATCGACGCGCCGACACAATAGGGATCGGCGCCGCCCGGCCCGGTCGGCACGCCGAGTGCGTCGATATCGAAGCCGTGAGTGCCGTCCATCAGGCTGTTCAAATCCACGCGGGCGGGAAAACCTGCGGCTTGGCCGAACAGTACGTTGGCATAACATTCGTGACCTGGATTTTTTCCGAGGACAAAAAAATCATCGATGCCGTCGCCGTTGATATCACCCAACGAACCTACTTGCATGCCGGTCATGGCATTTTCGATCGGATTTGTATCGATATGAAATCCATTGCTGCCATTGAGATTGGCAAGATCGAAACTGAAAAAGGTCGGGCCGGCATGGCCGTACAAGACAAACGCTGTGCCGCCGTAAATACGATGCGTGAAGTCTCCCGGCGCGCCGATGATCAGGTCTTCGTAACCATCGTGATTTACATCGCCTGCCGAGGCGATGCTCCAGCCGAGCGATGCCGGATTGTTGTCCAGGCTGGTGCCACCGAAAATGGCGAACCCGCCGCTGCCGATTGGGTAGGAGCCCAACGTATAAAACTCGCTGAAGCTGGGTCGACCGTACAGAAAATCCACACGACCGCTCGCAATGCCGATGTCACCACTGACTGAAGCGCGCGGCGTGCCGATAGCGAGCTGACCGGAAGCGCCATCGGTAAAATGCCGCAACAGTGCTACCGAATATCCGGCCTCTTCGTTCACCGCAGAGCCATACGCGGCAAATCCGTTACCACCGGTAAGGGCGCTTACCGAGATGGTTGCGGGCCACGGTCGCGCGTGTCCGAACAAGGTGTAGCTGGCACCCACAGCGCTGCCGTCGAAATATTGTGCAAACGGTGCACCGATGGTGAAGTCCGGACGACCATCGCCGTTCAAATCAGCCCCACCCGCGATGCTGTAACCTAGCCAGTCGTTACCAGAGACACCATCGATTTCGGTGAAATAATTGACCAGTGGGGTATCGACGGGAATTCCGGTGGCTGGAAAATTTCGCCGTCCCCAAACCAGAAACGCGGAGCCGGCTTGGGTCGGACTCAAGTTCTGCCGCGGGCTGCCAATGACAAAATCGGCGAGTCCATCGCCATCGATGTCGCCAACGCCCGCAATGCTGTAGCCGATGTAACGATTGTTTGAGGCGCCACCGCCTACGGCAAAGGCATCCTTTGCGCCTAGCACCACGACATCCAGTTGATCGGGGAACGTGGCCGCACAACTCGTGTTGATGCCACACAGTGCAAAAGCACATGCGGCCAGCAGTGCGATCATCTGCCTTGGCTGGCGAGTCGGCG
>JANXUW010000356.1 GCA_025351985.1 Pseudolysobacter sp. | reverse complement strand
GGCATTCTGCTGCTCGACAAACCCACCGGCATGAGTTCGAACAAGGCGATGCAGTCGGTCATGCATCTGTTCGGCGAGTGCAAGACCGGCCACACCGGCAGCCTCGATCCACTCGCCACCGGCATGTTGCCGCTGTGTTTCGGCGAGGCAACCAAGATCGCGGGTTATCTGCTCGGCGCGGGGAAGGCGTACGCGGCGGAGTGCCGCCTGGGCATTACCACCGATACCGACGATGCCGATGGCAATGTCCTCAGCGAACGCGCCGTGCCGACATTTACCGCTGCGCAGGTGGAAACCGCGATGGCCGGATTGCGTGGCGATATCACGCAGATTCCGCCGACCTATTCCGCGATCAAGCAGGCCGGCCAGCCGCTCTACAAACGCAAGCGCCAAGGCGAAGAAGTGCAGGCGCCGCCGCGTCAGGTGAATGTGCAGCGGTTCGATCTGCTGGAGTTGGCTACCGATAGTTTGCGCCTGCACGTGGAGTGCGGTTCCGGCACGTATGTGCGCAGCCTCGTGCGCGATCTCGGCGAACGGCTGGGCTGCGGTGCGCATGTCATCGCGTTGCGACGGCTCTGGGTCGAGCCGTTTCGCGAGGTACCGATGGTGACGCTGGAGCAACTGCAGGCGCTGGCCGATGCGGGCGCGTTGCCAACCAGTTTGTTGCCGCTCGAAACCGGATTGCAGAATCTGCCGGTGGCGCCGCTGGATTTGCTCGAAGCGCAACGTTTGCGCCTCGGCCAGCGCTTGACCGCAGCGCCGGAATTGCGGGTAGGTCAGCTTTATCAGGCGCGCGATCAAAACGATCGTCTGGTTTCCCTGGCCGAATGTCGCGCCGATGGTTGCCTGTGGCCGCTGCGTGGATTCAATCCGCCGGCGCCGGCCGCGCCTGTCCTCACGCAGTCGGAAGACGCCGTGGCGGTATGAAAAACAGCAAGATAGGCCAGATTTCTCGACACGACTGCAAGTAGCTGATCCGTATCCGCCTGGCATGGAAGTGACCGTCGTGATTCCTCTGCAGAAACGGCTCGCAGGTTCTAACGCTCCGACGGAGAAAAATCCTGACGAGGATGGCGCAATCCATGATCCCGCGGATTTATCTTTTACGTATAACAAGTTGACGCTACACGCCAAAAGTACGCTAAAATGCCGAGCTAACTCCGTTAGTTCATCCATCCACTGCGGGGCTTACGCAGCACCATCTCCGCTGGAGTGCCGGTTTTCGTCGGTCTGACCGATGTGGCGCTACGCAAGCCTCGCTTCGCAAATCCAAGGTTCATCATGTCTCTCAACGTCGAACAAACCTCCAAGATCATCGCCGATCACGCACGTGGCCCGGCCGATACCGGCTCCACCGAAGTTCAGGTCGCGCTGCTGTCCGCACGCATCGAACATCTCACCAAGCATTTTGCCGAACACGACAAGGATCATCATTCACGTCGTGGTCTGCTGAAAATGGTGAACCAGCGCCGTCGCTTGCTGAACTATCTCAAGTCCAAGGATACCGAGCGTTACAAGACCTTGATCGGTCGCCTCGGAATCCGCCGCTAAATATCAACACACATCGGGATGGTCGTGCCGGTGCGTCAATCGCCCGGAACGACCTCCTGCTGAATCCCGACCAGACCTTCGATGCAAGGTCTGGTCGCCGCTTTGAACACAAGGCGGCTCACCGAATAATGCAGAAGCAACAGGAAAATTCTCGTGGCGAAAGTAACCAAGTCCTTCCAGTACGGTAATCACGAAATCACGCTGGAGACGGGCGAAATCGCCCGCCAGGCCAGCGCGGTAATCGTCAAGATGGGCGACACCGTCATCCTGGTCACGGCGGTCGGCAACAAGTCGGCGCGCGAAGGGCAGGATTTTTTCCCGCTCACCGTCGACTATCAGGAAAAGTTTTATGCCGGTGGCCGCATTCCGGGTGGGTTCTTCAAGCGCGAAGGTCGTCCGACCGAAAAAGAAACGCTGACCTCACGCCTGATCGATCGTCCGATCCGTCCGTTGTTCCCCGAGGAATTCCGCAACGAAGTGCAGGTCATCGCGACCGTGCTGTCGATGAATCCGGAAATCGACGGTGATATCCCGGCCTTGATCGGTGCTTCCGCCGCACTCGCGCTTTCCGGTATGCCGTTTGGCGGCCCGATCGGTGCGGCGCGCGTCGGTTATGCGAATGGCAAATACCTGCTCAACCCGAGTGCGACCGAACTCAAGACCTCCGACCTCGACCTCGTCGTCGCCGGTACTTCGAACGCGGTATTGATGGTCGAATCCGAAGCCAAGTTGCTGTCCGAGGAAATCATGCTCGGCGCGGTGATGTTCGGTCACCAGCAGATGCAGGTCGTGATTCGTGCGATCAACGAACTGTGCGTCGAAGTCGGGGTCAAGTCGTGGACCTGGTCCGCTCCGGCCAAGAACGAAGCCTTGATCACGCAGGTCAAGGGTGCAGTTGGCGACAGCCTGATCGCCGCCTACGGCGTGCGCGACAAGCTCGAGCGTCGCGATGCGATCTCGGCATTGAAGAAAGAGACGATTGCTTCGCTGAAATCCGAAGCCGAAGCGCATGGCTGGTCGAATGCCGAACTCGCCAAGGAATTTGGCGAACTCGAATACCAGACCTTGCGTGCTTCGGTGCTCGCCACCAAAACCCGTATCGACGGTCGTGATCTGACCACCGTGCGTCCGATCACCGTGCGCACCGGCGTGTTGCCGCGCACACATGGTTCGGCCTTGTTCACGCGTGGCGAAACCCAGGCGCTGGTCATTGTCACGCTCGGCACGACACGCGATGCGCAGATCATCGATGCGCCGGAAGGCGAGTCGAAAGACCCGTTCCTGTTCCACTACAACTTTCCTCCGTTCTCGGTCGGCGAAGCCGGTCGCATGCTCGGTCCGAAGCGTCGCGAAATCGGTCATGGCCGTCTCGCCAAGCGCGGTGTGCAGGCGGTCAAGCCGAGCATCGAAGAATTCCCGTATGTGGTGCGCGTGGTCAGCGAGATCACCGAATCGAACGGTTCTTCGTCAATGGCTTCGGTCTGCGGTTCTTCGCTCGCCATGATGGATGCGGGCGTACCGCTGAAATCGCCGGTCGCCGGCATCGCGATGGGCCTGGTCAAGGAAGGCAACGACTTTGTCGTGCTGTCGGATATCCTCGGTGATGAAGATCATCTTGGTGACATGGATTTCAAAGTGGCCGGAAGTGCCGATGGTATTTCCGCGCTGCAGATGGACATCAAGATCGACGGCATCACCGAAGAAATCATGCGCGTGGCGTTGAGCCAGGCCAAGCAGGGTCGTTTGCACATTCTCGGCGAGATGGCCAAGGTCATCAG
>JANXUW010000347.1 GCA_025351985.1 Pseudolysobacter sp. | reverse complement strand
TACATCGAGATCAGCAAGGGCCAGTCCGAGCGCGCGCCCACGCATTACACGCGACGGCAGACGCTGACCGGCGCGGAGCGCTATATCACCGAGGAATTGAAAGGCTTTGAGGACAAGGTGCTGTCGGCGCGCGAACGCGCGTTGGCGCGCGAACGTTTGTTGTACGAACAGATCCTCGATGGCTTGAACGAACGCCTGCAGCCGTTGCGCACGCTTGCCGATGCACTGTCGGAAGTCGATGTGCTGGCCGCGTTCGCCGAGCGCGCTGATGCACTCGACTGGCGCTACCCACAACTGATCGACACACCCGGAATCCACATCCAGCGCGGCCGGCATCCGGTCGTGGAAGCGGTACGCGACGAGCCGTTCGAACCCAACGATCTGCAGCTCGACGAAGACACCCGCATGCTGGTGATCACCGGCCCGAATATGGGCGGCAAGTCGACCTACATGCGGCAGACCGCGTTGATCGTGCTGCTGGCATCGATCGGCAGCTACGTCCCGGCAGCATCGGCGCGCATCGGCCCTATCGATCGCATCCTCACCCGCATCGGCGCCGGCGATGATCTCGCGCGCGGTCAATCCACTTTCATGGTCGAGATGTCCGAGACGGCGAACATTCTGCACAATGCGACATTGTATAGTCTGGTACTGATGGACGAAGTCGGGCGCGGCACCTCGACGTATGACGGACTCGCGCTGGCGAAAGCCTGCGCCGTGCAACTGGCACTGAAGAATCGTGCGTTCACGCTGTTCGCCACGCATTATTTCGAGCTGACCGAACTCGCCGCGCAGTACGACGGCATCGTCAACGTGCACCTGGATGCGGTCGAACACGGCGACAAACTGGTGTTCATGCATGCGGTGAAGGAAGGCCCGGCGAACCGCAGTTTCGGCTTGCAGGTGGCCGCGCTGGCGGGTTTGCCGAAAGCCGTGATCGCCGATGCCAGGCGTTATCTCGATGCGCTCGAAATCAGCGCGAACAAACCCGCGACCACTCGCCACGGCAAGGAAACAACGTCGCCGCAACTCGGCCTGTTTGCGCCGCCGCTAGCCGCGCCGTTGCCATCGGCGGTAGAGTCGGCGCTGCGCGCGCTGGACGGCGACGAACTCACACCACGCGCGGCGCTCGATGCGATTTATCAGCTCAAGTCATTGCTGCCGAATACATGAGTTCAAGCAATGCTTGTTTGGAATTCACTGCCGACCTCGAGTAAATCTTATGTCGCGACTTCTGCTGTTTTTCGCCATGCTGATCTTGTCGTCGTGCGCTTGCGCGGCAACCAGCACGACCTGGCCGACACCAAGCGAAGGCGATTTCACGATCGCGGATTTCCAGTTCCGCAGTGGTGAATCGCTGCCCGAATTGCGCCAGCATTACCGCACGCTCGGCACGCTGCATCGCGATGCGCACGGGCATGCCGACAACGCGGTGCTGATCCTGCACGGCACCGGCGGCGCGGGCACGCAATTCCTCAAGGATTATTTTGCCGGCGAACTGTTCGGCCCGGGACAACCGCTGGATGCGACGAAATTTTTCATCGTCCTGCCCGACGGCATCGGCCACGGCAAGTCGAGCAAGCCCAGCGATGGCCTGCATGCGAAATTTCCGCATTACACCTACGACGACATGGTGCTCGCGCAATATCGATTGCTCACCGAGCAGCTCAAGGTCGATCATCTACGTGTGGTGATGGGCACGTCGATGGGCGGCATGCACACCTGGGTATGGGCCGAAACCTATCCGGATTTCATGGATGCGGCGCTGCCGCTGGCTAGCGTGCCGGTGCAGATCGCCGGACGCAATCGCATTTTCCGGCACATGATTACGCAGGCGATCAAAACCGATCCGCAATGGAACAACGGCGAATACACGCTGCAACCGCGAGGTCTGCTCAGTGCGTTGTATACCTTGTTCGAGATGGGATCGAGCCCGCTGCAATTGCAGAAAGCCGCGCCCGATCGCGACAGCGCCGACAAACTCATCGACGACTGGATCAATACGCGGCTGGCCGAAACCGACGCCAACGATTTGCTGTATCAGGTCGATGCGTCACGCGACTACGACCCGCAGCCGAAACTCGCCACGATCAAGGTGCCGCTGGTCGCGATCAATTCTGCCGACGACCAGATCAATCCGCCCGAGCTAGGCATTTTCGAGCGCGAGCTGAAACACGTGTCGCACGGACGTGCGGTGATGATTCCGATCAGCCCGGCCACGCATGGCCACGGCACACACACCTGGGCGGTTTTATGGAAGGATCAACTCGTGCGCTTGCTGCAGGAAACGAAGAAGTAGTCTCGCCGAGAATGCGAACATCCGACAGCGAAAGTCGCCGTCATTGCGTTGCCACTAATTGCGCAGGAACCGATGAATCAAACGTCGCGCGCGTTTGTCGGGACGCGAATCGGGCCGCGCCGTGCCGAGCAGACGATCCTGCTCGCGCTTTGCTTCGCGCGCGCTGCGGCTCTCGTCGGTTTCGCGATACAGCGCCTGCGCAGCGCTGGCCGGGCCGCGTTTCTCGCTCAACGCCAGCACCTCGACTATCATGCGTTCCTCGCCGCGTGAAACCTTGATGCGCTCGCCGCTGCGTACTAGCTTGGCGGGTTTGCAGGCGATGTCACCGATGCTGATCTTGCCCGCTTCGATGGCCTGCTTGGCGAGCGAACGGGTCTTGAAAAAACGCGCGGCCCATAACCACACATCG
>JANXUW010000338.1 GCA_025351985.1 Pseudolysobacter sp. | reverse complement strand
GATGCCAAGGGCGTCCGTGCGGTTCTGACCTCGCTGGAGCATGCCATCACCGGCTCGCTGCACAAGAAGGGCGTTGGTCATTTCACGCTGCCCGGCCTGCTCAAGATCACCGCGCACGCGGTCGCGGCCAAACCCAAGCGCAAGGGCGTGGATCCGTTCACCAAGGAAGAGCGCTGGTTCGCCGCCAAGCCGGCCAGTCTGAAAATGAAAGTACGTACGCTGAAGAAACTCAAGGACGCTGCGGGTTGATTCGGATGCGGCGCGATCGGTGTCGCGCCGCAATTGCACGAGAGGCACGGCCCGTGCCTCAGTCTCGTCCGTGCAAATGTTCGAGCGACGGCAACGACGGATCATCGCGCCGATACGACAGATAGAGTTTTTCCAACGTGCGGGTGCGCCCCCGATTTGCCATTGCCTCGAGTCCCTTGACCATGGCAGTCGCTACCGCCTCGGGCGTCAGGGTCCGGTGCGGATTTTCACCGCCGAGTTCGACCAGCAGTTTTTCGGCCTCTGTCGTGAGCTTGGTTGTGCCGTTCAACGTGATCATGCTATCTCCCCAGGTAAACTGCCGTGATTTGCTCGCGCCCATGCCCGAGCTCGCGACTGATCTGCAGCCGCGCCAGCTGATCGCGATCGCGCTGCGCCGGATTCAGTTGTTTCGACGTCGGCCCGCCGGCGGCCGGTGCGGCCCAGCCGGTGATTTCCCGATAGCGGTCTTGCGCATAGGCATGGCGCAAGCCATGGGTCTTGCTCAAACCCAACGCCGATACCTCGCGCTCCCTGGTAAATTTTGAACGAGAATTACCTCGGTTGCCTGGTCAATTTTCGACGCGCGCCAACAATTGTTTATTCACATCGTTGAAGGCGTGGTATGCCTTGATTAGCTCTGCACCGAAGAAAAAAATAGCGCTGGAATAATAAATCCAGACGAGTAGTACGACTAAAGATCCCGCAGCTCCATAGGCGCCACCAACGTCTCCGTGCGCAAGATACAGTCCAATCACGGTCTTACCCAAAATAAACAGGAAAGCGGTGACCGCCCCGCCGCCCATAACCTCCACCGCGGGAAGACGCGTGTCTGGCAAATATCGGAACATGGCAGCGAACAGTGCTGCAAAGACGATGAAACCAATCAATTCATTCAGCACTTCCCATACGATTCCCCCTTCGGCAAGGAAGATTCCTAGAAGGGCACTTATCACCAGCGAGGTGCAAAGAATGAAGGCCACCGTGAATAGCAGACCCACAGAAAGCAATCGCCGTTTTATCCATGTCCCAATGGCACCCGCGCTCGGCGTGTCGATCTTCCAGATGTCGTTTAGGGACGCTTGTAACTGTGCAAAAGCCGTAGTCCCACCGACAATTGCCACAAGAAGTCCCCCCAAACCGGCAAATGATCCCATCGCCGGGCGGCTGGCCGCGCTTGCGATAACCGCTTTTACCGTCGCAGCCGCATCGTTGCCGGCAAGCTTAGCGACCTCGGACTGCATCGCTTGCTGAGCATCAACCCCCAGTGACGCCGTGATCGACAACGTTATCACCACAACGGGCGCAAACGACAGCAAGGTCGAAAAGGTCAAAGCTCCCGACAATGTCAACACGTCATCATCCATAAAACCCATCGCGGCGTTTCGTAAAATCCTCCATATCGATCCCATTGCCGATCCCAATCTTACCGCCGACCCCTCGAAATAAAGGACCGACCCAACTGCCACAGCGTATTTACCAATGGAACTCTGAAATGGAACCCGTGATGCCTCAGTGACGTCGGTAGCAAACGCAGCAACGCCATTCCGCTGACGGCACGCGCTAAGTCTGTTGGCCACCGGGGTGGCGCTTGCAAAGCGTTGGCCGTATCCATCCACGCCTGGTCGACCGCTGCTGCGGCCCGCTCGACATCATCTTGCGTCGTGTTATTCATCGACCAAATCCAATAATGCGCGCAAACGTTTGCGGCTCTCCGGCAGTGTCATGCGCTCGAACCGAACATAGGCCGCCCAGATGCTTCCGACACACACAAGCAGAGGCAAAATAGCCGCTATGCCTATTGAGGAAACCAAGGTAAATCCAGACTGAATCAAGCCAAGAACGGCACCGGTGGCTAAAACAGAAAGCAGGACGATCACACTCAGAAACGCCAAGGCGACAGCAACAGCCATCGCCCGCAGGGAAGAGGTTGCAAAATTCACCTCCACGCTGAGCAGCCGCAGATGCGCTCTTATCAACCCGGGCGCTGCCCGCAAAAAGCGCCAGCGCCCTTCCCATAAGTTGGACTGCGTGGACATCGACACGATCAACGTCGGCCGGCAAATAGCAGCGCTCCCACCAGCGCACCGCCGAGCGATGCAAAGGCGATGGTTTGCCAAGGCTGGTTGATCGCGAACCGCTCGATTGAGGAACGTGCAGTTCCTGCGGCCTCGTTCATCTTGTCTGAAGCCTGCCCCGCAAGATCTTTTGCCTTGTCGGATGCTTGCCCAGCAAGGTCTTTCACCTTGTCCGAAGCTTGCCCCGCAAGGTCTTTCATTTTGTCGGTCATGTTGTCCTTCAGGTCCGAAATTTCGACACCGTTCAGTCCCTCGTGGACATCGTCGCGGACATGGTGAGCAGCGGCTCCCGCTGCATCACCTACCTCACGCACGCCGGTCTTGACGTCTTGCTTTACCTTCGCCATTGCGTCGCGCGTGCGTTCAAAATTGTTGTCGTTTGCCATTTCATGCTCCTGTACACGCGAGAATTTCGCCCTTCGATTCTGCATAACCCGGGCCAAACATCCGCTGGCGCAAAGTCGCCATCTCCTGGTTCGTTCGCCGGGCGAATCGCCGTATTACTGTCTGCACCGCTTGCAAAATAGCGACTGTGATGAGAAAGGCGGCTCCCGCTTTCCCTGAAGTTTTCAGTCCTCCCGCAGGAGATCGCTCTACCAAGATCGATTCGTCAAAAGCATCGGATAGGATGTCCGCGAAATCGTAACCTCATAGAATGAGACTTACTCAACGAAAAGTCTCACACACAATATTCTGACACGTCCCCATGGTTCAAATCGCAGCCCATGATGCCCCACCTCCCTGAAATTCAGAGGTGGAGCATTTATTTTGGACAGGGAGCGGAATTAAGCGCTCCCGCTGTTTCGACCAATGAGGTGATAGCCAAACAAAAGGATCATGGCACCCGCGAGTTCAAGTACGAAGTGCAACGGGGTTAAGTATACAATTCCACAATCTTGCCGTTATGCCGTTAAGCGCTCCCACTGTTTCGTCGAATTTGATGATACCCAAATAGCAGAATCATGGCGCCCAAGATCGATGCGAGAACGCCCGGTCCCGTGTCTGGCGCTCTGTACCAATGGAACACACTCTCGCCAAGAAACTCGGCAATCCAAGCTCCTGCAATGCCGATGAGCACTGTCCAGATAAACCCGGTAGGATCGCGGCCGGGCATAAGTGCCGTGCCGAGCAGAAACCGAACTTCGTGCGCGTTGGCGAATTTCTTGAACGTCGATCTGGAAAGATTTCTGATTCATTGTGATTTTCTACGCGTCTCAGAAACGGTTCGTACCTCGTAGAGGCAATCTACGTGCCAATGAGTTCTGTCGAGATAAGTCTTAGCGTGAAATAACACTTGCCCGAAAAGTACTCGGTCACGGCGGCATTTTGCAGCGGATGGCACGCGTAAAATGTATTTTGCATGACTGGTCGACCGTGTCGTCCAAACCATGCCCTTCGAAAACACGTACGTCGATACAGCCGACATAGATCGTCCTCGGTATGCATGCCCAAGCAGTGCGCGCAACCTGATACCCGATAGGTAAACCTGGCGTCGCACGGTTTACTGGGGCTCGACAATGCCGTCGTGTGGGATCTGCCTGATGTCGTCGTACTGCTCCCCGCCAATGCCCCCAGGGAGGTACATTGCAAGCGCGATTTTTTCTTGGCGCGCTTTCTGCATTCGGACACCAAGTTTCCTCATTCCCTTCGTCCGATGGATCGTGAATCATCCAAAGCGCTAGTAGGTCTAGGTCGCTATCTTGCGAGCCTGAATTACCGCTTCACAGCCGTGACCCCTGCCACGCATGAGCGTGTGATTCAGCGTGCTCTCTACGCTGCGAAACCGACTTTGCGCGATATCTTTGGCTGGAATGCTTGGTTTTTGCGCGACGACGTCCCTGTCACTTTCGATCGCCTTGAGGAAGCCGGATGTATCGAGCGGGACGG
>JANXUW010000335.1 GCA_025351985.1 Pseudolysobacter sp. | reverse complement strand
GCGACATCGCATACAGATCGCACGCGAAACTCACCGCGTCGCCTTCGGCGCCGAGGCGCGCGGTGCGGCCGATGCGATGCACGTAATCTTCCGCATCCTGCGGCAGATCGTAATTGAACACATGGCTGACGTCGGGCACGTGCAAGCCACGCGCGGCAACGTCGGTGGCGATCAGCAATTCGATATCGCCACGCTGGAAACGCGCGAGCAGGGTCTGGCGTTTTTTCTGCGGCACATCGCCCGAAAGCACACCGACCCGAAATCCCTGGCGTTCGAGCCGGCGCGACACTTTCTCGGCGGTTATCTTGGTGTTGACGAACACCATGCTGCGCGTTGCGTCCATGCGCGAAACGAGACTGACCAGCAAGGTGAGTTTTTCCTCGGTGGCCGGGAAATAGACGATCTGACGCACACGATCGGCAGTGATATTGTCGGTTTCGGCGGTGAGTTTTTCCGGGTTGTTCATGTGCTCGTAGGCGAGTTCGAGCACGCGATAACTCAGCGTGGCCGAGAACAGCAATCCCTGACGGCGCTCGCGCTCCGGCAGGCGGCGCATGAGGTAACGCACGTCCTTGATGAAGCCGAGATCGAACATGCGATCGGCCTCGTCGATCACCATTACCTCGACCGCGCGGAACGAAAATACATGCTGCTTGAAATAATCGATCAGGCGACCCGGCGTGGCGATGATGATGTCGACGCCGGAACGCAATTGCTCGCGCTGCTTGTCGTAGTCGACGCCGCCGTAGATCAGTGCCGAGCGCAACCCCGTGGCGCGACCGATGCTCTGGAAATCCTTCTCGATCTGGATCGCCAGCTCGCGTGTTGGCGCAATGATCAGCGCACGCGGATCCTTGTCGCCACGCTCGGGCAGTGCCGGGCGCGTGAGCAGACGCTGCATCGTCGAAACCAGAAACGCGGCGGTTTTGCCGGTACCGGTTTGCGCCTGCCCGGCAACGTCGTGTCCGGCCAGCGCGACCGGCAAAGTCATTGCCTGGATCGGCGTGCAGCGCGTAAATCCGGCGGCGTGCAAACCCTCCAGCAAAGTGGGATGCAGATCGAAACTTTCAAAAAATATATCGGTAAGCGGTTGTTGTGACATTCGGCTAACTCGGATTGATTCGTTCACGGCAGACGCTGCCATCGTCCTTTTGTTTCAAGGAGGCGAGCCCGCGCGGGCGCGGGTTGGAGTGGTACGCGCGCCTGTGGCAACACGAATTCAACGATGATGCGGACTTGAAGCACGACCATCCGAAGAACGCGGCACAGCACAAACGCAAAAAATTTATGCACACGGCGGAACTTGATTCTGTGCCAGCACAACCCAACTTGCAGTATTCAACGGATTGGGCTGAAATGGCTGCAAGCGGGCGCCGCAAGATCGGGCCCCTGCCGTCGTATCGCCCAAGTGTAGCCGAACCCGTGATGATCCGCGCGCCGCGCGGCCATCCGCAGCCCCAAGTGGAGAATAACGTGAGCAATGCCATCGCCCATATCAACGACGATCAATTCGAAGAGCAGGTACTGAAATCCAGCGAGCCCGTGCTGGTTGATTTCTGGGCGGAATGGTGTGGCCCGTGCAAGATGATTGCGCCGATTCTCGACGAGCTTGCGGCCACGTATGCCGGCAAGCTGAAGATCGCCAAGGTCAATATCGATCACAATCAGAAAACCCCGCGCAACTACAACGTGCGTGGCATCCCGACGCTGCTGATCTTCAAGGATGGCAAGGTCGAGGCGACGCAGATCGGCGCGGTAAGCAAGTCCCAGCTCGCGCAGTTGATCGACCGTACTATTTCCGCACCGGCCAATGCTGCGACATCGGCAGGATAAGGATCGGTAGCGCAATGAACGACAGCATCAGCCATGTCGGCGACGCCGAGTTCGACCAGCAAGTTGTCCAATCCGGTGTGCCGGTGCTGGTCGACTTCTGGGGCGAATGGTGCGCACCGTGCAAGGTGATTGCACCGATGCTCGAGGAAATTGCGCAAACTTACGCCGGTCGGCTGAAAGTTGCCAAGGTCAATATCGACCAGAATCAGCAAACGCCGCGCAACTATCGGGTGCGCGGCGCGCCGACTCTGATGATCTTCAAGAATGGCAAAGTCGAAGCAACCCAGATCGGTGCATTGAGCAAGGCGCAGCTCATTCAGCTGATCGAACGCACGCTTTGATTTTTCGCTCGTTGCGACGCACGCTGTTCACGACGCGCCTTGCGGGCCTTGGTTTCCGCTCTTGGTACGCCATGCAACTTGCGTCTTTCGCAGGCTATGGCATCGCGCCGGCTTATGCTATCTTGTGCGTCGGTCGCTAGACGGCTGCGTTTCACAGTGCTAACTTAGTCGAAGCTACAGGGGCGCCAAACAGCCCCGCATCAGTTAGCTCTCCCTCGACTCTTTTCAATCCGCAATTACGGCGCCCATGCGAGGTTTGCCCGTGTCTAATATCGAAAATAAAGATAGCAACGAATCTGTTGCGCCCGAATCCCATGC
>JANXUW010000289.1 GCA_025351985.1 Pseudolysobacter sp. | reverse complement strand
ATCGCGCGGTAGATTCGAAAAGAGTTTTCAATCGAGCTTTTTCTGCAACTGCGCGCCTGTTGCAGGCGCGCGGCAAACACTTTTTATGGCGTGCTTTTTACGGCCCAAACATCACGCTCGGCGGAATACCGCCAACAAAATGATGATCAGCAAAAGCAGCCCCAGCCCGCTGCTCGGGTAATAACCCCACTGCGCACTGTACGGCCACGTGGGTAGTGCGCCGACGACCAGCAGCACGATCAGAACGAGTAAAATTGTACGCATGGCAGATCTCCTGTTGTTGTAATGATTCCAAGCAAACGACGTGGCCGATGCAGCGTTGCACGAATCCGAATTGACCGAAGCCGCCTTGTTCAGTGCTTCAGTTCGACATGCTTGTGCGCGCCGAGATCTTTTTCATCGCCGGTGATTTTGGCCTTGATGAAACTGTAGACGCGGCCAATTGCGGTACTCGACGAGGTCCACAGCTCCGCGCTTTCGCAGGCCACCTTAATCAGCACGAGATTCGGATCGGTCTTGCCGCCCTTGAAAAATATCGAGTCCATTGCATCGGACCAGAGTTCATCGACCTTGCGCTGATCGCGCACGATTTCTGCGCGTCCTTCAACCGACAGGAAGGCACCATCACCAGCATCCACGTAAGCCAGATTGACGCGCGGATTGCTCGTGATCTCGCCTACCTTCATAGTATCCAGCCCGGTGAAAAACCACAGGTTGCCGTCGAATTCGGTATCACGCGTATGCAGCGGCCGACTGATCAGACGATCGCCATTGCTGCGTGTGGTGAACATCGCGACCTTGGCATGGCGGATATGTTTGCCGACTTCCTTTACTGCATCGTTGTCCAGATGATTTTGGCTCATCGTATCGCTCCTCGTGACGGATTCGAGTCGAATGACTCGGCAGCGTTTTTGCAAAAAATGCAACTATGCAAAAACCCTGATGCTGATCTTGAATTCAAGTTAAAAGGAAACGGCGCGAACGCCGCTTCCGATGCCTCACTTTCAAAGATTTCTTGCTTCCTTGCGATGCACTAATTACAAGCCTTTCTGAAAATCGTTGATCTGCTTGTGCGCTTCGTCCTTGGCAATGCCATAACGCTCCTGCAGACGGCCGGCCAGATATTCACTAGTGCCTTCGGCCTGTTTCAAATCATCGTCGGTGAGCTTGCCCCATTTTTCCTTGAGCTTGCCCGATAACTGTTTCCACTGACCCTTGATGCGATCTTCGTTCATGACAACTCCTGAATTTTTAAAATAAAATTTTTCGAATTTAGCAACGATGAATCAGAGGTTGCCTAGTCGCGCGAACTCAGCGCAGCGGAATCGACCTTCTGCACGCCCTTCACCGCTTTGGCGACCGCAACGGCTTTCTGCACTTGCGCCTTGCTGTTGACCTGACCTGACAGGGTCACCAGACCGTTCTTGGTGGTCACGCTGATATCCATCGATGAAATTCCGTCGGTGGTCGCGAGTTCACTCTTGACCTTCGTCGTGATCCACGTATCGGTGACGGGCTGCTCGGATTTCGCAGCACTCATGTCGGTGTCAGCGGCAAAAGACGTGGAGACGCCGCCACAAACCAGGGCGATACCGAAAGCCATTGCACATAATTGCTGTTTCATGAAAACACCTCTTTGATGATGGGACGCGGTTAGGGATTACAAGTCGCGTGCCAACGAGGTATGCAAGAAAAATCAATTGGTTACGAATTCCCAAATGGCAGTTTCCGGGAGATTTGCAGGGCGCGCAGATTGCGCAATGCAATTTGCAAAGGCGCATGCACTGATATGGAGGCTGTTGGACGCAGACCGCGGCGCGTGAGGAATACCACGCGCATCGCGGATCGAGCGGGTGCGATCACGGTCGCATCGCATTTGCATGAGCCACGGATGGTTGTCGATTACCTGGCCACTCGTTTCGATATCGTCCGCATCACCGCATCGAAGCCACGATCGGGCAACAATCGCCGCAACATCAACATGAAACGCGCACCGCCGCCGGTGGCATAACGCGTTTTCGGTCGGGCCGCGAGCAGCGATTTGACGATTGTCGCGGCTACAACTTAGGGCGGCGACGCCATCGAACTCGTATCAACGGTAGCGAACATTCGCGCATGTTGCTGCGCGCTGTCGCGATACGCCGAAGCACCGGAATACTTCAGCAGATTTTCGCGTGCAATGCCGGTCCACTCGGTCTTGATCGCGCCGGGCTCGATCACCACCACGTCGACGCCAAACGGCGCGAGCTCCATGCGCAGACAATCGCTCATGCCCTCCACCGCAAACTTGGTAGCGTGATACCAACTGCCGAACGGCTCGTGCATCTTGCCGCCGATCGAAGTGATGTTGACGATGCGGCCGCGACCTTGCGCACGCATCATCGGCAAAACCAGCTGCGTCAGCCGCGCGAGACCGAACACGTTCACTTCGAACTGACGCCGTCCTTCCGCCAGCGGCACGTCTTCGAACGAACCGTACGATCCATAACCGGCATTGTTGACCAGTGCATCGAGTACGCTCTGCGCTGTTTTTTTTATCGCCTCGAGCGCCGCGATCATCGAGGTATAGTCGACGCGATTGATGCGCGAACGCATCGGCATGATCGAGGAGCGGATGGAAAAACTCGTACGGATCCGGCATTACTTCGAGCGCAAGATCGGCTGGCTCGATGCGGGCGCGAAAGGTATTCCACCGGCGTTCTCGGATATCGCCGTTCTGACCGATGAAGGCACCGACGCCTGCACCGCCATCATGCGGCAGCCTGCAGCAAAGCGCCGCAGCGGTAGCAGCGAAAACCCGGCGTCTCGCACGACGCGTTGAAGATGAGCGCAAAAAAAGCAGCCGTCGATTCGCACCAAGATAATCGCCATAGAAATGTATCGGAAACAACAAACCTATGATCCAAAGTGGATACCAGCACGAGTCCCTCGCGCAGACACGCACCGCTGATGCGCCAGTAGTCTCATACAGTCGTTTCAATCGAAAAATATTAATAATGCACGCCATGATAGAGTGCATGAACCATTGAGCGGAGGCTGTTTTCATGCGCAGACAAGTAGTTTGTTGGGCGCTCATGATCTGGGCCTGCTCGCCCTCAGCAATGGCCAACCCAGCAGAGTCGATTGCACCGCTTTCGCCACCTAAGGATGCGCAACACATCGAGGCCGGCACGCCTGCGAGCACTCCTGCGGGCACGACATTCACCGTTCCTGCCGGATGGGCGATGACCGTAGAGGGTCAAGTCATCTTGCTGAGTCCGCCAGAGCCTGATCTCAAGTTTGCCCTGCTCGACATTGAAGCAAAGGATGCCACCGCCGCTGTCGTTGCAGGCTGGAACGCTTTTGATCAGGACTTTAAGCCGTCGTTGGACATAGAGCTGCCGCAACGACCGCGTAATGGCTGGGAGGATCGGCATTTTTTTCGGTATCGCGTTCCGCCTGGGGAAAAGCTGCAGGTGTCGGCATTCGTACAACGTGTTGGCAACTCCTGGCAAGTGGGTTTGATCCGGGGCAGCGATGCCACCAGCGCAAAACGCGAAGCCCAGATCAACCTGATCACGACCAGCTTGCGTCCCAGGGGCTACCAGCCGGAAACCTTTGCAGGCAAGACAGCGCACCCCATAGATGTGCAGGCCATCCAGGCGATGAAGGATTTCGTCGCTCGGGGCATGAAGCGGCTCGGCGTACCCGGCGCGGCATTCAGCCTGATTGACCGCGGCAAAATCGTCTACGTCGGTGGTCTTGGCCTACGCGAACTTGGCCACACCGAGCCGGTGGACGCCGACACACTCTTTATGGCGGCATCCAATACTAAGGCGCTGACGACATTGCTGCTGGCGGAACTGGTCGATGAGAAGAAGCTGCGCTGGGATGAACCGGTCGTCGAGGCTTATCCCGCTTTCAAACTTGGCGACGCGGCGAGCACTGCCCAGGCGCAGATCAGGCACTTGGTCTGTTCCTGCACGCGCATTCCCAACATTGAAAACGAGTGGTCGTATCGGTACCGCAAGCAGACACCTGCCACCATCATGCAATTGGTCGCCAGGGCGGATTCAACTCTGAAGTGCAACACCAGCAGCGGTGAAGTGGTCAGGTGCGGTAGCCTGAACAGCTACACCGCCAAGTGGAGTTGCCCTTGTCCTACGAGCACCTGACCGAGAACGAACGTTACCAGATTCAAGCGCT
>JANXUW010000152.1 GCA_025351985.1 Pseudolysobacter sp. | reverse complement strand
GCACTTGATTCTTTACCATGACACTTCCTCCACCTCATCAGGAGGTTGCAGCGTCTACCCTCGGCGTATCATGGGATGCGACTCATGGGGAATCAGGAAATTCTATGCCCACCCGCTACGGCTGATGCGAGCATCTCGGAGTCGAACGAGCGGGCACTATCGGCATTCGACGAGCAGCTTGCTTCATTCATGGGGCAGTACAAGCCGCCGATTCAATAGGCTCCGGGTCGCTCTCGACTTTAAATGCGCACCCGGTGCGGATTTACCAAACGGGGGGCATTTTTGGGGGCACGCGCGAACGAATGAATCATGAAATCTCCGCAATATATAACTTTCCGGCGATGAATAAGTGGTCCCCGCCTCCACCATTTACTGTAAGTTAAATAAAAATAATAAGTTACAAAGCGTCGGTGTGTAAGGTCGGTGTGTAAGGTTTATCTCGCAAGGAGGTAACCGCCCGGCCTTCCATATTTTCACACCAGACATGCGAGTTGAGTCCCATCCCAGCACGCTCCGCGTGCACATAGCGTTTGCACTGACGTTGGCCGCTGCTGGCTTCGTCAATGAATACCTCAAATCAGAGCTACCCCAATTGAAGACCAGCAACACAGACCTAACCTCAATCAACCAAGCTCTTGTTAAGAAATTGGATGATGCGACATTGCACTTGAACAACACGGAGGCCAAACTCGCAGCGACGCAGCAACAGGCCGCGCTTATGTGCGAATCACCGATAGGTGGCGCCGTCATGCTGCGACATAACTCCGGCGCAAATGCGCTATTTTTCAGCTCGGGGAATTTCTCGTCGCGCGAAGTTTTGCTGGCCGCAGCAACGGGCTTTTTCGAATCGTCGGCGACGAAATCATCTGCCTCGCTCTTGGTGGAAAATTCGTCTCGATGTTTGATCAAAAACCATTGGGGTTTGGCCGCTTCGCGCTTCGTACGCACCAACACCCACGAGCCGCGCAGAATCTTGCCGTGCAGTACAAACTTCAACTCGCCGCGTTTCAAATCGGCACGTGCGCTGCCTTCGGCTTCCCAAGTACCGTGGTCGAAGATATCGACGTGTCCCGCACCGTAGTTGCCTTTGGGGATGTCGCCGGAAAATTTTGCATAAGACAACGGATGATCTTCGACCTCTACCGCCAACCTTTTTACCGAGGGATCGAGGCTCGGGCCTTTCGGGATCGCCCAGCTTTTCAGCGCGCCGTCCAGCTCCAGCCGATGCTAAGCGTGATGTAGCTGGACTATAAAAATCTGCGCCTTGTCGCTGCGCTTGCCTCCGGAGGCAGGTTCGGGCGTATCGCCGAATCGGCGTTTGCGGCGATAGATTTGCAGCGGCATGGTCGCGGCTCGATTGGCCGATAATCAAAAAGAAGCGCTTTTTGCGAATGTCGATGGCAAGCTTGCTCGCCATTCCAATATCGTCGTCGGCACATAACGCTCGGGCGGGAGCTTGAATGCCACCAAGGCATCGATCGCATCGGTCAAAGTACGACGCAACGGTGCGGAATCCAGACCGTCCGGACTCATATCGAGCGTTATCTCGTCGAGCATGCGTTGCGACCAATCGAACAGCAGCTCGCTGCGAGTTTCCAGTTGACCACGCACCCAACGTTTCAACGGCAGATGCAGGATATGGCCTTCATGCTGTGCACGTCGCCCCTGCTGTTCCAACAATCCGTATGCGCCGCGATACCACTCTGTATGACCGGCCGCAGCGTCGCGCACCAACAAAGGTGCCGGTGCGCGATATTCATATAGCGGAGCTGCCAGATAACGCTCCATGCGGCGCGCTTCACTTACTCGATCGAACTCGATCGCAAACGCACGATTGAGGTCGAAGAATTCGAAATAACGCGGATGGAACGTGGCCATTCTTTCCAGCGGGTCGCGAGAAAAACCCAGCTTCAAAATATTTTCATAGCGGCAAGGGAGCACGTAGACGTACGCACGCCCGACACTGGCGGAACGCCCAATCCTGTCCGGATTAAAACTCCTGGCGGTCATATCGTGATTGGCGGCGGCGACAGAAAATTGGGGTGGCATGGCGTACGTCAGTCCTGCGTGCATCCCGGATGGCCGCACCCACAACCATCGCCTTCCTGATGTTGCTCTTTCGCCGTCTCACAATATGCGCCGCAGTAGTCTTTGTCTGCCACAGCCAGACAGCTACATGCCGCGTGAGCGCAGCTTTTTCGTTCGATTGAAATGGCGGTAGACAGTTCCTCGGACATGATTTCGGGAGTGCTCATGAGTTCTCTTCCAAGTCGGGTTTCAGGTATAAAGCTCTTGACCTATCTGCGCGAGAGTTCGCGCCTGACGATGGATATTTCGCTGCCCACTTTTTCGATGATGCGACACAGTTCAAATCGTGTCGCGCCAAACGTACGGCAAAGGCGCGAGATCTGATCCGGATCCTGAATGTCCACGAATTGCGAACGAGAAACGCGCATGTCGGCAAATTGCGCAGCCGTAGCGCTAGCGGAGATTTCCTCTTTTTCACGGATAGTATGAGCCATTTCCATAATCGTCGACATTCATTGCTCCGGTTGAGTATGAGCTACCACGCAACGACCGTGCCATGACGCCAGGCCAGCAGCAGCGCCACGCTACTCACTGACGGAACAATATTTTCGTGCAAAGCGAATGCGCGACGAGGTTCAGAATTGCGAAATGCAAGGCTATGAAAAAACTTGATTGATGTATCTTCTGAACTGCCCGTTGACCTCGCGCGGAGAAAGAATCTCAATCCGGCGAAGAAAGCCTTGAAGGCATCAGGTTGAACCGAATAAGCCCTGCACTAGGGTTAGCAGCTTTCGCTTCGATGCCCCTCGCCAGGTTCCGCAAATTTGGCTCACATGTTGCTAAATCTCCCCCGCTTCGCTGGTATCCTCGGCAGCATCTAGATCAACGCGAAACAGGTAACTGTATGGCCGATACGGAAAAATCTTCGCAACATCTCCACACCGGCGTCGCCGGGCTGGACCACGTCCTCGGCGGCGGGCTTGCTCCTGGCCACGTATATTTGGTGGAAGGCGAGCCTGGCACGGGGAAAACCACCATCGCGATGCGTTTTCTGCATGAGGGCGCGACTCAACAGCGGCGCGGACTCTATATCACGTTGTCCGAAACCGAAGTCGAATTGCGCGCCTCGGCCGACGCGCACGGTTGGCACTTCGGTGACTACACCACGATCATGGAAGTGGTGCCGCCGGAAAGCCTGCTCGACGCGGCGCATCAGCAGAGCCTGCTGTATTCGTCCGATCTCGAGCTCGGCGAAACAACGCGCCGGATCTTCGACGCCGTCGAGCGTGTGAAACCCGAGCTCGTGGTACTCGACAGCCTGTCCGAATTGCGCCTGCTCGCGCAAGGATCCTTGCGTTACCGCCGCCAGATTCTGTCGCTCAAGCATTATTTTGCGCGGCATGGGGCGACCGTGCTTATGCTCGACGATCTGACCACCGATGTGAATGACAAAACCGTGCACAGCGTCGCGCATGGCGTGATCACGCTCGAACAACGCGCGCCGGACTATGGCGCAGAACGACGTCGCTTGCGTGTGCTCAAATACCGTGGCCAGGCGTTCCGCGGCGGCTACCACGACTTTGCGATCAAGGCAGACGGCGTGCATGTCTACCCTCGCCTCGTGGCGGCCGGCAAGTACAGCGAGTTTGATCGCAATACGCTGCCTAGCGGCGTGCCGAAGCTGGATAAACTGCTGGATGGCGGTATCGACAGCGGTTCGAGCACACTGATTCTCGGCCCCGCCGGTGGCGGCAAATCGACGCTCGCCATGATGTTTGCCACAGCAGCCATCGCCCGCGGCGAGAAGGCTGCACTTTTTTTATTCGAAGAAGAAATCGGGCTGTTGATCAAGCGCATGAAACCGCTCGGTATCGATCTGCAGGCGATGCGTGACAGCGGGCATCTGTATCTGGAACAAATCGATGCAGCGGAACTGTCGCCAGGCGAATTTGCCCATCGCGTCTGCGCGTGTGTCGATATCCATGGCATCAAGACCGTTGTCATCGACAGCATGAATGGCTATCAAGCCGCGATGACCGATGAAAATCAATTGATCTTGCACATGCACGAGTTGCTGCAATATCTGAATCGAAGAGGTGCTGCTACATTTCTGACTGTCGCACAGCGTGGCTTGATCGGCGAAATGAAAAGTCCGGTCGATCTCACCTATCTTGCCGACACTGTCATTCTCATTCGTTATTTCGAAGCGATGGGCGAAGTGCGTCGGGCGATTTCGATCTTGAAAAAGCGTACCGGCGGACATGAGTCGACGCTGCGCGAGTTTGCTATCGGCGCACAAGGGTTGTCGGTCGGCGAAGTACTCAGTAATTTCCATGGCGTGTTGCTTGGAACGCCAACCAAATTGGTTCCTGACGATACCGCGGCATCGTGAAACCAGGTCCGTTTTCGGAACGCGCCGTCGTATTCGCGCCCAATGGCCGCGACGCATCCATTGCCGTGGACCTGCTGCGCGAAGCGGGGCTTGCCAGCGAAATCGCCGTCGATCTGAACAGTGTCGAACAAGCGCTGCATTCCGGTGCCGGGCTTGGCGTTATTGCCGAAGAAGGTCTGTTCGGTGCGGACCTGACAGCCATCGCCAAGTGGATAGTCAACCAGCAGGCATGGTCGGATTTTCCGTTTATCGTGCTGACGCGCCGCGGTGGCAGCGATCGCAATCCCGACGCGCTGCGATTGTCCGAATTACTCGGCAACGTGTCGTTTCTGGAACGTCCGTTCCATCCGACGTCATTCGTCAGCACGGTGCGTACGGCGGTTCGTGCACGCCGCCGACAATACGAAGCGCGAGCGCGTCTCGAAGAATTGAGTGATCGCCAAGAGCGCTTGCGTTTCGCGCAGGAGGCCGGCGGCATCGGCACGTTCGAATTGTTTGCCGAAACGCGCATGCTGTCGATTTCGGAACAGTTCTGCCGCATCTGGGGAATCGGCGATCGCGCAAGCGTATCGCTCGCCGAATTGATGCAACTGGTCGATTCGCAAGATCACGACAAGATCATGACCAGTGCACCGGAATTGACCACAAGCGCTCTGCAATACACCGAATATCGTATTCACCGGCCGGATACTCACGAAGTTCGCTGGCTGGCACGACGCGGTGAAGCATTGCCTGATGGCATCACCGGCAATAACCGGTTTTTTGGCATCGTCTATGACATCACCGAGCGCAAGAATGCGGAACTGATATTGCGCGAGCGTGATGCGTTCACGCGGTTATTGATCAACTCGACCACCGAAGCATTTTATGCGGTAGACACCCACGGCATCACGACGCTGTGCAACGCATCGTTCCTGCGCCTGCTCGGCTTCAACGATGAAAGCGAAGTGCTCGGACACAGTCTGCATGCCGTAATTCATCATTCTCACCCGGACGGTTCGCACTATCCGGCCGCGGAATGTCCGGTCTACTGCGCCGCCAGCGAAGGCAAGCCGGCGACGGTCGACGACGAATATTTTTTTCGCAAGGATGGAAGCCGGATTCCCGTCGAATATCGCACCGCGCCGATCATCGTCAACGGCATATTGCAAGGAGCGATCTGCACCTTCGTTGACATTACCAAACGCAAGCGCGCCGCCGATGAACTCAAGCGACTCAACGCCACGCTCGAACAACGCGTGGAAGAACGCACGCGCGAGCGCGATCGAATGTGGCGTCTTTCCAGCGACCTGATGGATGTGCGCGATATCGGTGGACGTTTCCTCGCGGTCAACCGCGCGTGGACAACGATGCTTGGCTGGCTGGAGACGGAGCTTCTACGCACCGATTTTTCCAGTCTGGTGCATCCCGACGATCTGGAAAATACACGCGAAAAACTGAACGAACTGGCGAGCGACCAACCAACGTTCCGGTTCGAAAATCGCTGTCGTCACAAGGATGGCAGTTATCGGCTGATTTCCTGGACAACCGCGTTCGGAGACGGCCAGCTGTATGGTATCGGTCGTGACATCACGCGCGAACGCGAAACCGAAGACGCCTTGCGCCAAAGTCAGAAAATGGAAGCGGTCGGACAACTTACCGGTGGCATCGCGCACGATTTCAACAACCTGTTGCAGTCCATTACCGCCGCGCTCGACATGCTGCGTATGCGCGGTGCAAAAAATATCCCGCCCGATACCGAGCGACTGATTTCGGTAGCGATGACGTCGGCCAATAAAGCCGCATCGCTGGTACATCATTTGCTTGCATTTTCGCGCCGCCAGCCGCTGAGTCCGACACCGGTGGATGGCAACGTTCTCGTCGCCTCGATGCATGATCTGCTGACGCGCACGCTGGGCCACGCGATCCAGTTGGAGTTCGTGCTCGCCGACGATCTGTGGCTGACGTTGTGCGATCCGAACCAGCTCGAAAGCGCGATGCTCAATTTGAGTATCAACGCGCGCGATGCAATGCCCGAGGGCGGCAAGCTGATCATCGAGACGTGCAATATTCATCGGCGTCAAAACCATCCAGCCGGCGATAACGAGCTCAATACTGGCGAATATGTCTGTTTTGCGATTACCGATACCGGCACCGGCATGTCGCCCGAAATCTTGGCCAAGGCATTCGAGCCATTCTTCACTACCAAGGCACTCGGCGAAGGTACTGGCCTCGGCTTGTCGATGGTTTACGGGTTTGCGAGTCAATCCGAGGGCCACGCAAAAATTCGCAGCGAAATTGGTCACGGCACGACGATCTCGCTGTACCTGCCGCGTTACTACGGCGTAGCCAAGATCGAAATCGCCGAGTTTGAAAAATCGCCGGATTTGTGCGCTCGCCTGGACGAGTGCGTGCTACTCGTGGAAGACGAACCGGGCATCCGTGAAGTCGTTGCCGAGGTACTCAAGGATCTCGGGCTGGATGTGTGTATCGCGGAAGACGGGCTTGCCGGTTTGGCCATGATTGAGTCGGGACGTGCACTGAATTTGCTGATTACCGATATCGGCCTGCCCGGCATGGACGGCCGCACGCTGGCGGATCGTGCGCGCGCTTTGTATCCCGACCTGCCGATTTTGCTGATGACGGGTTATGCGGAAAATGCCGCGTTGGCGAATGGCTTTCTTGGCCCGGGCATGAGCATGATCACCAAACCGTTTCCGCTGTCGGTCTTGACCGGAAAAGTGCAAACGATTTTGCGACCCGAGTAATGCGTGGCGCGCGCGTCTGGCGCGACACTATGACGTGATCGGCACACCCATTCGCTCAGGCATGCATCCTGCATCCCGATGTCGCAGGATATGCCGACATCACCAGCACCAATGTGCTTTCAGCGGAATTTTTCATGACCCAAGACTCGCCCCATCCCGATTCATCCGCGCAGCTCGGTCACGAGGTACGCATGTTCGCGGCCGGCCTCGCCCACGCCATGGCGAATGTGGTCGGCTCGCTGCAAATGAACGCGGAACTTAGCCGCATGTACGCTAAGCGCAATGATCTGGAGCGCGCGATGTTGCCACTGGAGCGGCTCGCGAAAGATTGCACTCGGGCGAACAGGGTGATCGCGGATTTGCAACGACTGGCCGGCTCATTGTCGAACACAAAGGTAGTGCGCATGCCGTTGGGTTCCGTTGTGAACATGGCGCTCGATGCCGCACGCGAGAAAGCGGATTCCGCCGCCGTGCCTGTTATTGATCTGCACTCGTCGGAGGAACCAGCGGAAATTGATGCGAATGGCCATCTCATCCTCATCGAACTCGTGCGCAATGCATTGCATTCCGGCGCAACCACGGTAGTGGTGACAACTCAGGTCAAGGCGAACGAAGCAAACATAAGCGTCGAAGATGACGGCGCAGGGATCGATGCCGAGAATTACAAACGAATCTTCGAGCCGTTTTTCACAACGCGTCGCGAACA
>JANXUW010000279.1 GCA_025351985.1 Pseudolysobacter sp. | reverse complement strand
CAGCGCGATTTTCGGCGGCCCGAAGGTAATGCCGAGATCGCTCGAGTGCGCGGCTTCATCGATCACACGCGCCGCATGCAACAACGCCTTCGACGGAATGCAGCCGACATTGAGGCACACGCCGCCGAGCGTGTCGTAGCGCTCGATCAACACGACATTCTGATCGAGATCGGCCGCGCGAAACGCCGCCGTGTAACCGCCCGGGCCGGAGCCGAGCACGGCGACCTGGCATTCGAAATCGGCCTTGCGCCCGGAAGCCGCAGCCGCTTGCGGCGCATTGCTCGACGCAACCGCCGGCGCGCTTGCGCTCGCTGCAGGAGCGGCTTGCGGCGTCGAAGCAGCTACTGGTTTTGCGGCTTCGGCTTTCGCCGGTGCTGCCGCCGGAGTCGCGCCCGCGCTTTCAACTTCGAGCACGGCGACGACTACGCCTTCAGAAACTTCGTCGCCAATCTTGACGCGCAATTCCTTGACCACACCCGCCGCGCTCGACGGCACTTCCATCGTCGCCTTGTCGGATTCCAAAGTCAGCAATCCCTGATCCTTGACCACCGTATCGCCGACCTTGACCAACATTTCGATGACCGGAATATTCTTGTAGTTGCCTACGTCGGGGACTTTGATTTCGATGCTGTTCGACATAACGTTCCTGGATAGGATTCAAGTGAAAACGAAAATCGAATTATTATTTCTGCGAACGTGGCGCTGCTGCGGGTGCCTTGCAGGTCTTAGCTGCTTCGAGAATACGAGGCGAATATTCTTGTGTGAGTTTCTCGATTTGAGGCTTTAGCCCAATCACCCGGTCTTGGCCTAGCTGCATGGCCCGTTGAAGCAATTCAGGCTGGTGCTGCAGATATTTTTTGCCAAGTGGCGATTTATAAAACGCAGTCAATTCACGCAACTCATCCTCACTGTAGACCTGTGCGTAGATGGCACCCATGTCTACTTTCACTTCATCTGATTCAAGATTTTTCGACAATTGATCCAAAAGCTTTTGCTTGAACTCCAGCTCGATAGGTTTGGCGGCATCGCAACTTTCTTGAGTAAGGTACCTCTTGTCCACCGCACCACTAACCTGATCAACCATTTTCTTCATCATCGTGTCCATTTGCATCGCATCCAGCATCTGCATCGCAAGTTGAGTTTTGTTGTCGACTGCAGCGGCGGCGCAGAACGTCGATACGATCAGCAGAACTGACATGCATATTTTCTTGATCAGCATTTCACTCTCCTTGTCGTTTTTGATAAACACGAATGATCCACATTGCTTGAACCTGCCGTTGAATATGCCGTCATCCCAGCGAAGGCTGGGATCCAGTTCTCGTGCAACCTGTTGGAGAACTGGATCCCAGCCTTCGCTGGAATGACGAGCAAAGACTTGTCAGGCGTTCCTCAAAGCAACACGCGCCGCATATCCGCCAGCAGTTGTCCGAGATACGCGGTGAAGCGCGCCGCCGACGCGCCGTCGATCACGCGATGGTCGTAGCTCAACGACAGCGGCAGGATCAGGCGCGGCAAAAATTCCTTGCCGTTCCACACCGGTTTGATGACCGATTTCGATACGCCGAGAATCGCCACTTCCGGCGCGTTGACGATCGGCGTGAACGCGGTGCCGCCGATGCCGCCGAGGCTCGAAATCGAGATGCAACCGCCTTGCATGTCGGCGGGGCCGAGTTTGCCGTCGCGCGCTTTCGCCGCGAGTGCGGAGGATTCCTGCGCAATCTCGACCACGCCTTTTTTGTCGGCGTCTCTCAGCACCGGCACGACCAGGCCGTTCGGCGTATCGGCCGCAAATCCGATGTGGAAATATTTCTTCAGCACGAGGTTGTCGCCGCTGGCATCGAGCGACGAATTGAAGTCCGGATATTTCTTCAGCGCCGCGACACAGGCCTTGATCAGGAATGCGAGCATCGTGACCTTGACACCGGATTTTTCGTTTTCCTTGTTCAGCGAAACACGCAGCGCTTCGAGGTCGGTGATGTCGGCATCGTCGAACTGCGTGACGTGCGGAATCATCACCCAGTTGCGCGCGAGATTGGCGCCGGAAATCTTCTTGATGCGCGACAGCGGTTTCTGCTCGGTCTCGCCGAATTTGCTGAAATCGACCTGCGGCCACG